>NZ_PNCP01000099.1:0-815 GCF_005886115.1 Pseudoalteromonas sp. S4492 | reverse complement strand
ACATAGAGTTTTGCTTCATCATCAACGTAATCATCTGAGTTACAGGTGATATAGGCTTGCTCGATTAAAGGGGCTAAGTCGACACTAGGGTTAAATAACCCTTTGAGTAAGTCAGACAGTGCATAATCAAAGGGTTTAAGTTGATTACCATAATTAGATGTTTTAAACACATCGTTATCGATAGCCGTTAAGTAAGCGATGGCAACATGGTTACGGGCAATAATACTGCTGTACAAAGCAAGGAGCCACACAGGGTGCTCAGCATGTTCAGGGTCGCGTTTACCAGTCACTTCTAAATATTCATCATCGTAAAAGAAAGGGAAAGGTTGGCCGTCATGGGCATTGCTTTGAAATATGCCATGGCCTAATTGCGAAGCGCGAATAACATAGAGCCAAGCATGGTAGCTATTAGGGTTTTGAATCGCTTCCATGGGGAATGTGTCGATTAAGTTTCTGTTAAAATGAATAGGCAAGGCATGACTAGGGTCTTCTTGTATACGTGCAATATGACCCTCAAAGAGTCTATTATATAACTTTATGGTTCGGTCGTAGCTTACTTGTGCAAAGCTGTAATGGCTCTCAATCATTTTATTTATTCCTTAAAATCCTATATCAAAAATCGATACATCAATAACTTCGATAAGCCCTGCATCATTGGCTTTTTGATACATGATTATTATTAACGGCAGCAAAGCAGGATATAAGTTCATGCTTTGCTGCTAACATTCATGTTGTTAAAGAGCGGTTACTGTCGTTTATTAATTTGGGTCTGTTGGTGGTGTTACATCAATTAGCCATGCTGGAATGTAGCCATT
>NZ_PNCP01000098.1:0-11764 GCF_005886115.1 Pseudoalteromonas sp. S4492 | reverse complement strand
GTTTTCTTGCCTCAAAATAGATCACTTAATTAAGCGAATTGGTATTACAAGTGAGTGATTCAGTTTACTTATTTGCTGCTAATTCCTTTCTCATTTCTAACACATCACGCAAAAAACTTTCAAAAAGGGACAAATAACCAAGTTTTTAGTGCGTTTGCGCTCGCCACGTATTACAATTGAGACTTTATATCATTACCACTTTCCAGCGAATAGGTATTTCACTTCTTCATGACAGATATTACAACACACCAAGCATCTAGACGCCGCTTGTTGATTGCCTTAGCCATAACATGTTCGTTTATGGTGATACAGGTCATTGGCGCCTATTTTTCAAATTCGCTTGCTGTACTTGCTGATGCTGGGCATTTGTTTGTTCATAACAGTTCTTTATTTATTGCACTTATTGCCTCAAGCATGGCGATATATTTTGCAAAAAACTTTAATGATGGCTATCAGCGCGCAGAGCTTACGGGTGGTTTGATCAATGGTATTTTATATCTGAGCATTAGCTTAGTTATTTTGTATGAAGGAGGTGAGCGCTACCTTCATCATAGTGATGGTCATGACTTACAAATTAACAGCTATTTGATGTCGGTGATTTCGGCTATAGGCTTTTTATTTCATGGCGCAGCAGCTTGGGTTTTGTACAAAGGGCGTAAAGCAAGCATCAACGTGTATGCGGTGTTTTTACACTCGTTTTTTGATTTAATTTCAACGGTTTCAACTTTCTTTGCCGGTATTTTAATTCACCTAACTGGCTGGGCCGAAATCGATATTATTTCAAGTATGTTGATTGCCACCTTTGTCTTGTTTACTGGGGTTAAAGTGATCATTCGTTGCGTGAAAGGGTTACTCGAAAATAGCAGTAAATTACCGGATGTAGCTGATATTGAACAAAGTATCGCTTCGGTTGAGCATGTACAAAATGTACATAACGTGACTGTGATGCGCCAAGATAAAGACATTATTGTTGGTGCACACGTTGTGTTGAAGCAGCATTGCACCGTTGAAAAACATGATGAGGCGTGTCGATTAAAGGTCGAAAAACTACTGCTCTCGCGCTTTAATATTAAAAAAAGTGTGCTGCAAATTGAGAGTCATGAATGTCACCATGTTAATTAAAGTGGCAAATTGTTTAATTTTCTTTTAATTTAAAGGTATCACTATGAAGTTAGGATACCTTTTTTGCTTCAAAATAAGCCTTCATATTTCAACTTTTTAGCCGCGATACTGCTCGGTTGTATCGCGGGAGTTGTTAATCTGCTCCCTATTTGGTTTTTAGATAGCTCAGAATTTCTGCTTGGTCAGTTTTTTGTGATCCTAAGCTTGCTGCTACTTGGTTGGCGCTATGCAATTATCACTTTTATTATAAGTACGGGGTTTATTTTTTACCGCTGGGGGCATGCGTGGCCTTCCATTGTGTTTGCCTTAGAATTGATCTGCTTGCAGGTATTCTGCTTGTCAAAAGCGCGGCCAGTCTTTTTACGAGGGATGCTGTTTTGGTTTGTAATTGGTTTACCCTTACTGTGGAGTTTTGGCCATTTCTTTTTAGGTCTTCCAATCTTAACGATTGCCATTGCACTTGCTAAATACTGCTTAAATGCGGCAATTTACTTATCGGTTATTGATTTACTTAGTTTCTTTTTTAGTCGCTATTCGTGGCATAAACACTATTCGTCTTTATATAAAATTCTTAACTATGTAGTGACCTTACTGGTTGTGCTGGTGGTGATCTTAACCTCAATAGTGTTAACCAATAATCACTATGCGCGTATTGAGTATGAAATAAATGCACAGTTAAAAGAGAAAGCAAAAGAAATCGCTCGCACAATTGATAGCCACCTCGACCACCATAAAAAAGGGGTGGTACTCACGGCCAGAAGTATTGCCAATGGTGTTCCGCATCAAATTGCCCTTGAGAATATGGCAAAGTTGTATCCAGATTTTAGAACGCAAATCATTGTTGATGCCCTTGCCGATGTCACTCACTTTTATCCGCAATCGTTAGCGATTAGTTTGCAGCAATCAAAAATCCGCGCCAATGTGGCAGACCGTGACTACTTTATAAATGCGCCAAATAATGAGCTTGGTTATATTTCAACAATCTTTAAAGGAAGGGGTTTTGGCTCTTTACCCATCGTTGCGGTATCAGCACCGATTTATATTGAAGATACCTTTACTGGGGTTGTCGAAGGCTCACTGATGTTCGATTACTTTGCAGGGCTCAGACCAAGCCTTTTCAGTCATCAAGGTGAGTTATTGATTTTAGATGCGACCAATAAAGTGGTATTTAGCACGCTTGATGATTTTAAAGAGTTACAGCAATTAACAGATGAAGAAATTAACTCGTTTGCAGAGGAAGCTCGTTTTAAGATGTTTGACGCTGAGGATGAGCAGCAGTTTTATGCCAGAGAAGCCCGCTCAACCGAGCATAACTGGATAGTGATGACCATGCTTAACCGTAAACATGCTAACAATGTTGCGGTAAGTGCATGGGGTCAGTCTTTGGTGATGATATTATTCATTATTTTGTTAACCAGTGTGTTTATCACGCAGCTGAGCCGCTGGTTAATAGCCCCCATTGAAAAGTTAGCTGAACAAATCGACAAATTCGAACCTGAGCGGGCAATCACAGAGACCGACTTACCACAAACTTGGCTTGAAGTGAGCCGTTTGCAGTCGCAGTTTTCGAGCTTAGCAAATAAGCTGGCGCTTAATTTTAATCGCTTGCATCAAGTGAATCACGAAAACGAAGTGTTGAATAACAAACTGACCGATTTTAATGCCCAGCTCGAGAAGCAAGTTAATGATAAAACCAATGAGCTAGTCGAAGCCGTGCGCTTAGCGAACCAAGCGAACCGCACCAAATCACAATTTTTAGCGAATATGAGCCATGAAATCCGCACCCCGCTCAATGGTATTTTAGGCATGACTCAACTGCTATTAGACAACCCTAAACTACCCGAAACTGAACGTGATGAGCTGGCGATGATCCATCAAAGTGCCAATAATTTGCTATTGATCTTAAATGATATTTTAGATTTTTCTAAAATTGAAGCGGGTGCACTTAAGTTGGAAAATCGTGCCGTTGAGATTAAGGCCTTACTGCAACAGTTAGCAAAAGTATTTAGCAATACCAGTGTGAAAACAGGTGTCGAATTTAACTTAAGCATAGCAAACGATATACCTGAGTATATCCGTTTAGAGCCGCTAAGATTTAGCCAGGTAATCAATAACATTTTGAGTAATGCGGGTAAATTTACTGAGTCAGGTGAAATAAGCATGCATTGTCAAATGGTCGATGGCGCTCTTGAAATATCAATTCGTGATACAGGCATCGGTATTTCAGCCAATCAACAGGCCAAACTGTTTACAGAGTTTACCCAAGCCGATATATCGACTACCCGAAAATATGGTGGTACTGGGCTAGGATTGACCATTAGTAAGCGCATTATAGAGCTGATGGATGGGCAGCTTTCATTGGTGAGTCAAGAAGGTAAGGGGAGCGAGTTTACTGTTGCCATCCCTGTCACTGTGAGCGACGCAGAAGCAAGCGCCGAGCAAAGTACAGACAAACCAACACTTCATGGCATTAATGTATTGATTGTTGAAGATAACCCAGTCAATCAAATCGTGCTGCAAAAAATGATGCAAGACACCCAGTGTACGATTAAAAAGGCAAACGATGGCTTACAGGCACTTGAGCAGCTTAAAAGCTATGCGGCAGATATTATATTGATGGACTGCCAAATGCCTCACATGGACGGCTATCAGTGTACACAAGCAATTAAACAGAACCCTGCTCTGTATGGCGAAGCTGTCATTATTGCTATCACGGCGAACGCGTTTGAAGAAGATCAACAGCGCTGCCTTGTCGCGGGTATGGATGACTTTATCTCAAAACCGATTAATAAAGATGAGCTTTATCGCTGCTTAAATAAATGGTTTAAAGCGCGTTTAGACGATCGATAATTGCTTGAATCGTGCTCTCTGCAAGGAGTTCATCGGCCAACATGGGTTTTGCGAAGTAGTAACCTTGTAAGTCTTCGCAGCCCATCTCTGTTAAGAAGCTAATTTGCTCGTTGGTCTCAACCCCTTCAGCAATACAATATAAACCTAAGTTTGATGACAGCGCATGGATGGTTTTGATAATTGATTCATTACTTTTATCTTGGCCGATATTACGCACGAAGCTTTGGTCTATTTTGATCACATCGATCGGGAATTGGCTAAGGTAAGTCAGCGACGAATAACCCGTACCAAAGTCATCAAGTAATAGTTTGAAGCCGGCATTTTTAAGCTTTTGCAGCTGCTTAGAAGCTTTCTCTTTATCTTCTAATAGTGTGTTTTCTGTAATCTCAAGGCGTAGCTGAACAGGCTTTACCATGTGATTATTCAAAATAAGTAGTAAGCGCTCAGTTAAGTTCGATTTTAAAATATGCGTTGGCGACAGGTTTAATGATAAATAAAACTGTGGGTTAGCACGAAGCATTGGCAATAACTCAGTTAATGCTCTATCAAGGGCTTGCTCAGTCAATGCATCGATTAAACCAATTTCTTCGGCAATAGGAATAAACTCAGCCGGTGATACAAAACCTTGCTCGTTTTTCCAGCGCATTAAGAGCTCAACACCATTTATTTTTTTAGTTTTGGCATTAACAATCGGCTGATAGTTATTAAATAACTCATCATCTTTAAAGGCGTCTTTCAGGGCATTTTCAAGCAACAGCTTTTTGGTTAGCTGGTTGTTCATTTGCTCGGTGAAATATTTGAAATTATTACGGCCAGATTGCTTAGCATGCATCATGGCAATATCTGAATTTTTAATTAAATCGTCTGCTGTTTTAGCATCAAAAGGGTAAAGTGCAACCCCAACACTGGCTGAAATGTTAATCGAAAAATCGTCAATAATTACTTTGTTTGCCAGTTCTTCAGTAAGCTTTTTAACCAGCTCACTGAGTGTTTGCGGTGAGTGAAGGTCTTTTACAAGGACTAAAAACTCATCACCACTTTGACGACCAATCACCGCATTTTCGGGCAATATAAGGCTGACACGTTGCGTGATGTTACACAACAATTGGTCACCTACCGCATGTCCAAAAGAGTCGTTCACTGGCTTAAACTTATCTAAATCGATAAAGAGCAGGGCAGCGAGTTTATTGTACTTTTTAGCGTTATTTATACAGTTACTAATTTTTGTATGCATCAAAGAGCGATTTGGCAAGCCTGTTAGCGGGTCATAATTCGCTAAATAACGTAAATCGTCCTCAGCGCGTTTTTGCTCTGTTAAGTCTGAAATAACAATTACGTAATAGTTAATTGCTTGGCTTTCTTTTGCTACAGCCGTCACACTAATGTGAACTGGGTGTGCAGGGCTTTTTAGTGTGCGAATAACAGCCTCTGTTTTCCAGTTTTGTTTTGGTTTAAGTGTTTTAAGTACGTCGATATACTCAAGGAATTTGGCACGACCAATGGCACTTATAAAGTCGTATGTTGTGAGTTCAGCAATATTACTTGGTGTGGCGAATGCTTCACCAAAGCTGGCATTAGCTGAAAACGGTTTGAGTTGATTGTCTAAAATTAACAACCAGTCGTTAATTTGTCCAAATGCTTCACCGAGCACACTGGCTTGCTGAGCATTAGCGCGCTGCTCGGTAATATTGGTGTAAATACCCGTAACTCTTAATGGTCGATTTTTATCATCGTGTGCAACGCTGCGGCCAACATCTTCATACCAAAGCCACTCACCACTTTTATGTTTTAACCTATAAGTGATGTTCCACTGTTCGTTATTGGTTTGCTTGCAGAATAATTGCCACTGATTCGTTACATTATTGCGGTCGTGTGGGTGAACTAAGCTAACAAACTCTTTTAAGGTAATACCATCTTTGTACTCGGTATAACCAAGTTCAGCTGAAAACCGGGTGGTTCTTAAAAATTGTTCTGCTAGGTTAATCTCCCAAACACCACTTTTATTGGTGCTTAAAGCAAGCTCAGTTTGTTGTTGAGATTGGACAACCTCTTCATGGGCACGACGTATCACTTGTTGACGTGCACGATATTGCCAAAATATAAAAAACAAAATAGCTAATATAATAATGGCGTAGCTTGTTTTTGCAGCAGGGGATGACCAAGGTGCGTGGGCAACATTAAATCTCAACTGCCTCGTGGCAGAAACGGCATCACTTATCTCGGACGATGATGAAACCGATAACACATAATCGCCAGGTGGTAATTTAGTGAAAAAGACCTCATTGGTTGTTAGCTTGTCGTATTGCAGTGAAGTCGGCCCATCAAGGGTTACTCGATACGATGTTTTATCTTTATTAATGGTATCAAAATTCGAAAAGGTGACTGCTAAGCCCATATCTTCAGAAGTGATCTGTAGCGGAGTATTTACATACTTGTATGGGTGGTAGTTAAGCTCACGAGAAAGCAAAGATACATTGGTGATCTCGGTGTTTATGTTTCCCACTTCGACAGGCGACGATAAAAAATCTTCAGGTGAGAGCAAAAGTACGCCGCGGGTAGTACCAAACGCAAGTTGTCCGTTATGTAGGGTTGTGTCTGCATCAATATTAAATTCATTAACGGCTAGACCATCGCGAATGAAATAACTGTCGAGCTCTAAAGAACTTAAATCTACACGGTATAGGCCATTTTGAGTGCCTAACCATAAAAAACCAAAACGGTCTATTTGCAATGCAAATACAGATTTGGCTTTTAAGCCCGATTGTATATTAATGCGGTGTTTAACTTCATAGGTTTTAGCATCGATGCCAATGAGGCCTTCGTCAGCTGAACCAAGCCACAGGGTGTTGTTATAATCCATCACCCAGTCATCAATGGTAGTGAACGCTAATGGGTTATAGTTTTCTGTTTGGTATATCAGTGTTAACTTTTGAGTTTGCTCATTGTAGCGGAACAACTGGCCAGACATACTCAGAACGTATTCATCGGGGTAGTTAGGCAGTGGCTCTAAAAAAGCATGGGCATTAACAAGGTCTACTTGCTCTTTTAGTCCTTTAATTGTTGAAAGTTCACCGGTTTTGCCATTGTATTTATAAAAATTATTGTCATCTAAAAAGGCAAATTGATCATTGCCAATTGCTCTAAAGCCCCAGTTTGGGCCGTAACTTAAAAGGTGAATGGTTTCTGCATTGCCTTTTAAAGGCACTAGTTTGCCAGTTTGTTTATCAAAGAGGGCAAGGCCAATGTATTTCATCAACCATAAATAACGATCGCTATTATCTAGGTTGGCTTCGGTAATACCATAAATACCGTGCTGACCATGAAACGCTTTTTCGTCGTCACTCACTAAGTAGGGGGTGACTTCTTTAGTGAGTTGATTGTATTTCATCAAGCCATTATCAGTACCTATCCAAACCGTGTTGTTTTGATCTTGTAATACAGTCCAAACATTATTATTAAAGTGAGCTTGGTTGTTTTTTAATTCAATATGCTTAAAACGTCTTGCGAGAGTTGACCAGGTGAATACACCTTGTGAGCGGGATGCCAGCCAAAGCAGCCCTGTTTTATCAATCATTACATCTTGGATTGAATTGTCAGTCATCAAAAACTTACTTTGTTCAAAGTTTAAGATGAACTCAACCGACATGGTTTGACGATTAAACTCATATAAGCCTTTTTCTGTGACAATATATTCACCGAATGAGCTAACAGAGTAATCCCAAATATTTAAGTTAGGGATTAATAGCCTTACCTTATCAAATGCCAGTAAACGGTTAGCGTTAAAAGGGATATCAAACATACCTTCTACGGTGCCGACAAATAAGCCAAGCTGCGCATCAATCCTTAAAAATTTAACGTTTTTATTATCTTCGGTGATCTGGGCTTTATCCGTTAGCGGAATATGCGAGATATGATCATCAGCCAGATTTTTCGAAAAAAGCCCATTCGATGTACCTATATATAAAAAGTTGTCGTGCAAGGTCAGCGCTCGCACAATATGCTCTTCTTTATTAATAGAAAACTCATGCAAAAACTTTTTAGATTGTTTGTTGTATGAATAAACGTGTTGAGCAATAGCAAAGTAAAAAAAGTGGTCGTCTTCAGTGATTGCTAGAATAGGCGAGAAGAAAACATCTTCAGGGTCGAGTTTGCCCGAATAGATTTTTTCAACTTTGAGGGTTTTAGGATCAATAAAAAAAGCACCTGAGTATTCAGTGCTAACGAAAATGTTGCCATTTTCTGTTTTATGCAGCGCGGTAATTTGTCGCTGATCAAGTATGTACTCACCAGCAAAAGGTGCAACTTGATATCCATCGTATCGATTTAGGCCTTGATAGGTACCAATCCAAATAAAGCCTAAATCATCTTGCACGATTTTAGTTACACTGCCTTGTGTAAGGCCTTCATCAGTCGAAATACGCTGCATTTGCAAAGCATAGTTTTGTGCAAACGCAGAGGAAGTGAGCGTGAAAAAAAGCAAACTGAAAATCAAAAGAAAAAGTTTAGGCACTGACTGATTAACCCTAAATTATTATTTGCGCATAATTTTTAACAAAATATAGCACAATTATGACCGTAATTAATGGTTCTGAAAAGAAAAAATAGTAATAAGGTCTACT
Source organism: Pseudoalteromonas sp. S4492 (assembly GCF_005886115.1). Classification (NCBI taxonomy): domain Bacteria; kingdom Pseudomonadati; phylum Pseudomonadota; class Gammaproteobacteria; order Alteromonadales; family Pseudoalteromonadaceae; genus Pseudoalteromonas; species Pseudoalteromonas sp. S4492. The sequence continues at coordinate 3,173 of NZ_PNCP01000098.1, read as the reverse complement.
TGTTGCTGAAACTGAAACCTATGCTATAACTAGTTCAATTATCAGCAGTTTGAGAACGTGATGCGCCATTCATTTATAAGCCAAAAAAGTAATGCATTGTTATTGATTATTGACCTTCAGGCAGGGCTTGAACCGGTAATTAACGACTTTGGCTTAGCTGTTAATCAGACCGAAAAGTTAATAAAAGCAGCTAAAGCTTTAGATATTCCCTATTTATTTACCGAACAAAACCCAACCAAGTTAGGTAAAAGTAGTGAACAACTTCTACCCTTTATGAATAGCAATAACTGTTATCACAAAATGCATTTTAGCGCGTGCCAAGAGGCGCAATTTGACCGTCAATTGGCTGACTTTAACCGTCAGCAAATAGTAGTGACTGGTACAGAATCGCATGTGTGTGTTCTGCAAACCTGCTTAGACTTAATTGCCAATGGCTATCAGGTGTTTGTGGTTGAAGATGCCATTGCATCTCGTAACGAAAAACATAAAGAGTTGGCTGTTAAGCAGCTATTGGCAGCAGGTGCTATTATTAGCTGTACAGAAAGTGTGATATTTCAATGGCTAGAAAAAGCAGGGACAGAACAATTTAGAGCATTATTGCAATTAATAAAGTGAACCATGATGCGCATCAAACCGTATTAGCTCGATTAATTGTATTTTTGTAAATTATTTAATAATTAAGGCTTTATCTATGACGAGTGTGCGCCGCCTTTTTACTTATTTGTTCCTTTTATTATTTGTTGAATCTTTGGTTTTAGGCTTTATCTATTCGACCTTAATAACGGGTGTAATAACCGGCTTATTACTGCTGTCTTTACCGCTTTGGATGCTCAATCAATACCCAACGAGCAAATTAACCGCTCATGTTGTTGCTGCCGGTTGCATGATGTTTTCGTTTTTACACATCCAACAAAGCTACGGGCTTATTGAAGTTCATTTTGAAATATTTATATTAATGGCCGTATTGATCATGTTTGTTGAATGGCGCGTGTTTATTACTGCACTTGCTTTTGTGGCCGTACACCATTTGAGTTTTTACTTTTTACAGATAAACGAAGTAGGCTTATATGTTTTTGACCCAGACCGATTGTATTTTAGCACCGTACTTATTCATGCTGTGTACGCCATTGTTGAAGCAATTGTAGCGGGTTACATTGCTAAAACCCTTCATCGTGAACGTAGTTCTGGCTTATCGTTAAGCACAACGACAGAGCAAATAATGGCCGACGAAAACAGCATTAACATTAGTTTAAGAGCGGATGACAGAAACAGTGAAGCCGTAGCGGGTTTTAACCGCTTACTGGGTTTTGTATCGAGCGTGATAGGTGATGTTCAAAGCCAAAGTAGTGTTTTAAAAAACCAGTCTAAGCAATTACTTGAAGTACACGACGAATTACATGAGCAAGCACTTCATCGTGAGCAGTTATCTGCAGATATCGCGCAGTCAGGTGAACGAGTCGCCGAAGGCTTTGCTCATGTGGAACAAGAAAGTAATGAACTGCAAACACAATTTGAACAGCTCCATTTAAGTGCCACAGAGGCATTAAATGAGGTGGCGAATACAGACAGCAAAACAGCTGAGCTTGCTAATAATCTTCAAGAGGCTGATCAAAATATTAGCCAACTTGTAAGTGCATGTTCGCATATCTCAGAATTACTCAATGAAATTTCGTCAATTGCTGAGCAAACGAATTTACTTGCGTTAAACGCTGCAATTGAAGCTGCGCGTGCTGGTGAACAAGGTCGCGGTTTTGCGGTGGTAGCTGATGAAGTGAGAAACTTAGCAACGCGCAGTAAACACACTACAGATAAAATAACCAATACGCTTGAAAGCTTGATGCAAAACAGCGCCTCATCAACCAAGTCGATGCAAGGCAGTGTTGCGCTTATAGAGCAGTTGTCGGCGATTAGTTCGCAGATGAAGCTGCAAATTACCGAGATGACAGAGCAGGTGAATGTTGCCGCAAGCAGTTCACAATCGGTTGCAGATGTAGTGCAAAATCAAGCGGGCAATACACGTGCTATTGCCGAGAACTCACAAGCCTTAATTGCTAACCAAGCCAACGACAACTTGATGATTGAAAAACTCACCGATCGCGTGCAGTTAATTGATGTAAGTATCGATGTGCTGGAGCAAGGTATTGCTAAATTCAAATAGCAAATGGGTGATAGTAGCAACTCTGGTTTGGGTTGCCTCTGTAGTATTGGCCTTGGTGTTTGCTTATTCTCAACAAGCAAGCACCTTTGATCCAGATAAAAAGTTAGGCGCAGCTAATTGGCTGCCTACTTTTCAACAAAGTATGGAGCTTGGCATCAACAATGTCGATACCCTGTACATTATTGATGAAAACACCTGTGTATGCTCAGCACGCTCACAACCGCACATATCAAGCCTTAGCAGCTATGCTGCAGAACAAGGTGTTGAAGTGATAAAACTTAAACCAACATCTGCGGTTGCTGCAATATTACCCGCTCAACCTGCCGCAGTACTTGTTTCAGAAAATCAACAGCTTGTGTATGCAGGGCCATTATCAAAAGGACTCGCATGTTCAAGTCAGAATGGCTTTGTTGAGTTAGTAATTGCAAACTTACGTGCGGGTTTTAATAGCCAGTTTATTAACTCAGATGCTGAGGGATGTTATTGTGAGATTAATTGAACTAGGAAGGTAACGAAAAGAGGCCAAAAATATTGGCCTCTGACTTTATAAAATTATTGAATTTGGCCTCGTATCTCACCGCTTGGGTTTGCAGGCGTATGAATGTTTACATAATGACCGCCTGAAGCTAAAACTGAAAAGATATCGGCGTCTATCATTAATCCTGTGCTGCTCATCCAGCGATTCATATCATCACTGTCTTGTACAAGAGGAGCTAACACAGGGCCATTTTCACCGGCTACACCGGTATGAATGTGTGCAGCACTTGCATCGCTTACACCCGATGTTAATACTTGCAGCTCAACACTGTAATCATTGGTATTCACTAGCGCATAACCATCACCAGATGCATCCGTTGTAACTGCGGGCACTTCTTGTTCACCAGAAAGCGGGAAGGTGACAAACACATAGTTATCGGTAAGGATTTGACCGCGTAGTTCACCACTTGGGTTAGCTGGAGTATGCACATTAACGTAGTGACCACCTGATGCGAGTACTGCAAAAATATCTGCATTG
>NZ_PNCP01000097.1:0-1124 GCF_005886115.1 Pseudoalteromonas sp. S4492 | reverse complement strand
CTATATGCCAGTTTCCTATGGTTCGGCTGAACCAGTTATGTGTGAAAGAGCGCCTGATAAAGAAGTAGATAAGACGTCAGAACCTGAAGAGAAACCAGCGCCCGAAGAAACAGACCCTCAACCCGAACCCGATGAACTGTCAGCTATAAACAAGATTAATGAAAACCTTGACGCAATGAACAAGAATCAGATTGCAGCAAGTGATTCTAATGATGAACGTTTAGACCGTGTAGCTGAAGAAATTCAAATATCTAACGAGTTACTTGGTGAAATTCGTTACAACACAGCCATGACAGATTTTAATACTGATTATGCCAACGCACTTTTAGAGGGGATTTTAGAAAAACCAGTTGGCGGGGGTGGTGGCGGCTCTGGTTCTGGTGACGGTGATGGCGAAGAAGAACAGCCATTCACCATACAGGCCAAACGCAAAAACAATAATAAAGGTCTTAATAAACTATTTACCGAACAAGACCTACAAACCGTAACTGAAGAAATCACACAGAAAAGACAAGAACTAAAAGATTACGTGCAACAAATAAAATCTGAATCAGGGTCGCTTTTTGAAGTTACACCCTCTTTTGGTGGAGGGTATGAAGAACGGATTGTGAACATTAAGGGGGTTGATGTTGATATGGGTCTAGGGCGATTAGCCAGCTTTTTTCAACTGATTGCTGCTGCCGTTTTACTTATCTCAACCTTAACTGCATTGTATATTTTATTGGGGCCTTAATATGAAAACGAAGACTTTTATTTTAATCGTTCTATTTCTTCCCTTGCTTGCTATCGCTGAAACATCGGGTACAGGTACGGATACTGGCACAGCGCAAGGTAACTATGAAGGCTTTGAAGGTGCAGCCCAAGCGATGGGTCATTTCTTTACTGATATTTGGACTTTTCTTGATGATGACGTTCCGAACTTCTTTGAAAGAGCATTAGCTTTTATCATCGAAAAAGTCACGCTGATGAGAATTGCGGCAGAGCTAGAAGCAATGAAACTTGCTTGGTCTGTATCAAAGGCGATTATGGAAAACTTCCAAATATCCTCAAAAATATTATCGGCTGCAAATGGCTTACCACAGGACGTAAAAGCAGCGCTTGTTGATATGCGATTCTTTGATGGT
>NZ_PNCP01000096.1:0-1124 GCF_005886115.1 Pseudoalteromonas sp. S4492 | reverse complement strand
CTATATGCCAGTTTCCTATGGCTCGGCTGAACCAGTTATGTGTGAAAGAGCGCCTGATAAAGAAGTAGATAAGACGTCAGATCCTGAAGAGAAACCAGCGCCCGAAGAAACAGACCCTCAACCCGAACCCGATGAACTGTCAGCAATAAACAAGATTAATGAAAACCTTGACGCAATGAACAAGAATCAAATTGCTGCAAGTGATTCTAATGATGAACGTTTAGACCGTGTAGCTGAAGAAATTCAAATATCTAACGAGTTACTTGGTGAAATTCGTTACAACACTGCCATGACAGATTTTAATACTGATTATGCTAACGCACTTTTAGAGGGGATTTTAGAAAAACCAGTTGGCGGCGGTGGCGGCGGCTCTGGTTCTGGTGAAGGTGATGGCGAAGAAGAACAGCCATTTACCATACAGGCCAAACGCAAAAACAATAATAAAGGTCTTAATAAACTATTTACCGAACAAGACTTACAAACCGTAACAGAAGAAATCACACAGAAAAGACAAGAACTAAAAGATTACGTGCAACAAATCAAATCTGAATCTGGGTCGCTTTTTGAAGTTACACCCTCTTTTGGTGGTGGGTATGAAGAACGGATTGTGAACATTAAGGGGGTTGATGTTGATATGGGTCTAGGTCGATTAGCCAACTTCTTTCAACTCATAGCAGCTGCCGTTCTCCTTATATCTACTTTAACTGCACTGTATATTTTATTGGGGCCTTAATATGAAAACGAAGACTTTTATTTTAATCGTTCTATTTCTTCCGTTGCTTGCTATCGCTGAAACATCGGGTACAGGTACGGATACTGGCACAGCGCAAGGTAACTATGAAGGCTTTGAAGGTGCAGCCCAAGCGATGGGTCATTTCTTTACTGATATTTGGACTTTTCTTGATGATGACGTTCCGAACTTTTTTGAAAGAGCATTAGCTTTTATCATCGAAAAAGTAACGCTGATGAGAATTGCGGCAGAGCTAGAAGCAATGAAACTTGCTTGGTCTGTATCTAAGGCGATTATGGAAAACTTCCAAATATCCTCAAAAATATTATCGGCTGCAAATGGCTTACCACAAGACGTAAAAGCAGCGCTTGTAGATATGCGATTCTTTGATGGT
>NZ_PNCP01000095.1:0-631 GCF_005886115.1 Pseudoalteromonas sp. S4492 | reverse complement strand
CGCCCACTCCGCCAATTTTCGACAATTTGTAAGTATGCGCTGGAGTGGTAGTTCAGTTGGTTAGAATACCGGCCTGTCACGCCGGGGGTCGCGGGTTCGAGTCCCGTCCACTCCGCCAATTACTTGCACAACTTATGGTTGTAAAACATTTTCCTTTGCGGAGTGGTAGTTCAGTTGGTTAGAATACCGGCCTGTCACGCCGGGGGTCGCGGGTTCGAGTCCCGTCCACTCCGCCAATAGGAAAAATAAATAGCATTAGATACTGCGGAGTGGTAGTTCAGTTGGTTAGAATACCGGCCTGTCACGCCGGGGGTCGCGGGTTCGAGTCCCGTCCACTCCGCCACTATTTAAACGCTATTTTATTACAAAATTTGTATCGCGGAGTGGTAGTTCAGTTGGTTAGAATACCGGCCTGTCACGCCGGGGGTCGCGGGTTCGAGTCCCGTCCACTCCGCCAACAAATTAAGTAATAACAATGATATCTCTGCGGAGTGGTAGTTCAGTTGGTTAGAATACCGGCCTGTCACGCCGGGGGTCGCGGGTTCGAGTCCCGTCCACTCCGCCATTTGATATCATAAACAAATTAAGTGCATTACCCCATGCACATACCACTGCGGAGTGGTAGTTCAGT
>NZ_PNCP01000094.1:0-532 GCF_005886115.1 Pseudoalteromonas sp. S4492 | reverse complement strand
ACAAGACGCTCTTCTGATATATAAACAACGCCGAGTTAGTTATTAAAACACTGAAAAAGGCATGGTCAGCACGCAAACCTGATGGTTCGAACTTGCTCTTTCATTCAGATCAAGGAGCTCAGTATGTCGCAAAGGAAACAGTGAAGTGGTTAACTAATAGAGGTGTCACAGTGAGTATGTCTAGAAAAGGGAACTGCTGGGATAACGCATGCTCAGAAAGCTTCTTCGCGCAGTATAAAAAGGAGTGGATAAAGAACTTAAATGAACTGAGTCGTAGTGAAATGACAACACAAACGTATTTTTATATTGAAAAATACTACAACTCAGTAAGAAGGCATGGCACCCTAGGGTATAAAAGTCCCATGCAGTACGAACAATTTAATTAAACCCCGTGTCTACTTTATCGGGGTCAGATCAGACAGCTGATAGCTGATAGCTGATAGCTGATAGCTGATAGCTGATAGCTGATAGCTGATAGCTGATAGCTGATAGCTGATAGCTGATAGCTGATAGCTGATAGTTAAATATTAAA
>NZ_PNCP01000093.1:0-6413 GCF_005886115.1 Pseudoalteromonas sp. S4492 | reverse complement strand
AGGTGCTAACAGCATAGTGTTTTTTTTTGGGGTTGGAATACCTCCCTATTTGACTTTTTTCGGCGTTAAAACACCTCCTACAACTCGCATCTCGTCCCTCGAAACTCGTACCTTTACTCTTTCCCCTCGAAACTCGCTAACTTGTTTATTTACGATCAAAAAAGCCGCGATGATGGGCGTACCGCGGCTTTGCCTAACTTGAAAATAATCTACTGGATTACTTCCAGCTTCTCATCTTATGGCCTTTTAAGGCGTAGAATAAAATGAATACATAACTTGGGATCATCACAATGTAAGCGCCTTGTGCGCCTAGGCCTGCTACGTTTCCTAAACCGATTAATAATGGACCAAGTGCACCACCAGCAATACCCATGATCAATAAGCCTGATGCAGTGCCTGTTAAGCGACCTAAGCCAGCTAAAGCGAGTGGCCAAATTGCAGGCCAAACCATAGCATTAGCAAAGCCTAGTAACGCAATGCATAACAATGGGTCTGGTAATTGTGGGCCACCAAATGGCACTAATAATAGGTTTGAAATAATGAACGAGTCATTGCTGCCAAGTACCACTAACAACACGGTGATAATACCGGCAATACCCGACATTAATAACGCCGTTTGTTGGCTCATGAAACGTGGAATAGTCAAAATACCTATCGCGTAACCAATCAACATACACGCCATGGTGTAAGAAGTCATAACTGAGTAATCAGCAACGCCAATTTGTAATGCGTAAGAGCCAATGGTGTCTGCTGCAATAACTTCAACTGCAACATATAAAGCAATACCCACCACACCTAAAACTAAGTGAGGGTGCGCAAGGGCTTCTTTAATTTCGCCTTTACCGTTTGATGTTTCGTCTTCATCAAACACTAAGTCTGGTAATGGTGCAAATTTCGCAAACGCAGCAAATAACATGATTAAACCTGCAATCAATACATAAGGCATAATCAGGCTGTTCGCCATCATGTCTTTTTGCTCTTGCGATAATTTACCTGCGCCATCAACAACGCCGCTCACGACTACAGCAGCAAAAATAACAGGAACAATAACACCCGCAAATTTGTTTAATAAGCCCATGATACACACACGTACAGCGGCTGATTTCTCAGAGCCCATTTTCACCACGTATGGGTTAACAGCGGTTTGTAGCACGGTTTGTCCAACACCTATCATTAACTGTGCGAACAAGAAAATTTCGATCATTTGCAGTTTTGCTGCGGGAATATACATCAGCGCCGATAAAGCCATAATCGCACAGCCAATCGCCATGCCATTCTTATAACCAACGCGTTTGATCAGCATCGCCGATGGGATGCCAGCAACTGTTACTGCAATATAAAAAGAAGAGATGATAAACGAAGCTTGTAACGGCGAAAGCTCAAGCATTTGCTGCAAAAATGGTGTGATTGCACCATTAAGCCACGTTATACACCCTAAGATAAAAAACATTGAGCCGGCCAATACCATTGGCAGCCAGATGCTTTGTTTTGTGTTGTTGTCACACTCAACCGTTGCTTCCATAATTGTTCTCTTAGTTTAATTATTTTTATTTGGTTGGAGATTATAGTAAAGCTGTTTAATTTCCATACCAATCACAAAAATTTAATCATACACTAACAAAAATGACAGCGCTATCATTTTGCGTTCATATAAGTGCAAAAAAGCCGCAGCTAATTGCTTAACTGCGGCTTAAACTAAATAGTAACAACTAGTTAGATGTTATTTACCAATCGCTTCTTTTGCGAACAAATGTTTAATTGGGCCAAGGTTATCAACTAAGCTTAAACCAACACCACGTACGAATTTTTTCAGTGGGTTAGCGCCTGCAAATAGTTCTTTTAAGCCTTGCATCATGGCAATGTGTTTTTGTGCATCAAGCTTGCGAGTACGTTCATAATCACGCAGCGTGCGTGCACTTGCAAACTCACCTTGCTCATTACTTAATAGCTCAATTAAATAGGCGGCGTCTTTAAGGCCAAGGTTCATGCCTAAACCGGCTAATGGATGAATGGTATGCGCTGCATCGCCCATTAAAACCACTTTGCCCGACACCCACTGCTGGGCATAACGCATCTTAAGTGGAAACGCCATGCGCTCACTTTGCACTTCACATAAACCACATTGGCCATCGAGTGCTGCCATAACCGCTTTATTAAAGTGGCTATCATCAAGCGCTAAAAGTGTGTCGCAATGCTCTGGGCTTGTTGACCAAACAATTGAGTGCGTATGTTTATCTGGCAAGGGTAAAAACGCCAGCGGCCCGGTTGGCAAAAACACTTGGCGTGCCGTGTTGTTATGCTCATCAGCGGTTTTAACCGTGGCAACAATGGCGTGATGGTCATAATCTTTAAAAGTTATTGGCATGTTGAACTGCTTGCGAATAGCCGAGTTAGCGCCATCAGCCGCCACTAATAGTTTAGCAATAACAGGCTCGCCGCTTTCAAGAGTAATAAACACATCAGAGTCGGTTTGATGAATTTGCTGATAGCGAGTTTCGAACAATAAAGTAGCATTACTTTGCTTTTCAAGTTCGTCAATTAAAGCGTAGCGAATAATGTCGTTTTCGACGATATGACCTAGTTGCGGTAAGTCGAGATCGTTATGATCAAAATGAATTTTGCCAAAGCTATCTTGATCACGTACATCCATCGACGTATAGGGTGTAGCACGTTGTTTAATGATCTCTGGCCATACATTTAATGACTCAAATAAACCCTGACTAGCCAGACTCAATGCGCTCACGCGAAGTGCATAATCATCACCCGGTAAGGTTTGATTTTTACTCGCATCAATCACCACAACGCTGATATCTGCTTTTGCTAAACCAAGTGCTAGAGTAAGGCCAACACAGCCACCACCGACAATACAAACTTGTGCTTGTTTCATATCCGTTTACCTTGCTTAACCTGACCCATAAGCTGTTTTGCCAGCGGGGTTTTTAACGAGGAGAATAAATCCATTGAGAAAAGGCCAATACTGCGACCCAGCGCGAGCAATCGTGATGAGTTTGAGAACAAACGCACTAGGCTGTCTGTGAGTGTCATCACGGTTGTAATATCTTTACTGCGAGTTTGGCTGTAATAACGGGTAAAGGCGTAATCACCAAGATCGCTTCTATTTGCCATATCACACAATAATTGCACATCACGCAGGCCTAAATTAAAGCCCTGCCCGGCAATTGGATGAATAGCATGCCCTGCATTACCAATTAATACGGTACGATGGCTACTCAGTGATTCGGCTTTACCGTATACAAGTGGGTAACTTGCACGCATACCCACTTTACTAAATGAGCCACCGCAGTAACCAAATGCTTTTTGTAACGCAGCTAAAAAGGCATCGTCTTCAAGCGCCATAGTGTGCTCAATTTGCTCAGGTTCCATGCACCACACCAGTGAGTATCGGTTATTACTCATTGGCAACAACGCCATTGGGCCGTGCTCAGTAAAACGCTCAAAGGCATGATGATGATGACCACCAGCCACTTCGATGTTGGCAATAATCGCCGCTTGCTGATATGCGCGGGTATTAAATTCAATATTAGCCAGTTTACGGCTTTGCGAATGAGCGCCATCGGCAATCACCACAAGCTTTGCGCTTAACTGCTCGCCCGAGCTCAGTGTGATGTTGGCACAGTCGCTTTGGTATTCAAGCTTGGCAACCGTATCAGGGCAAAACAAACTAACATCAGTACGCGTAAGTTGCTGATGAAGGCTGCGCCCAAATGGGTTCACTTCGACCACATAACCAAGGGCATCATGACCGTATTCTTGGCAATCAATATGCGTTTTACCAAAATGACCACGATCAGATACAGTGACTTTTTTAATCGCTGCCGCAAATGGCGCTTGGCAATCAAACGCATTGATTGATTTTAAGTACTGAACAGACTGTTGAGCAAGCGCAATGCTTCTATCATCAAAGCTAGGGTGATAGTCTGCGCTTACTTCATTTGCCTCAATTACAGCGATTGATAACTGCTTATTGCTCTGTTTTAGGCCCAGTGCACAACTTGCACCCGCCATTCCACCGCCGATAATGACAACATCAAACTGCTTTGCCACGCTTGCTCCTAGCCTTTGTTTGCTTGCATCACTGCTTCAATGTCACGAATGGTTTTAGGAACCGAAATGGTCAGGTTTTCATGGCCATCTTCAGTGACAAGTAAGTTATCTTCAATACGAATACCGATGCCTTTATATTGCTCTGGCGCTTTTGCATCTTCGCTAATATATAAACCCGGCTCGATGGTGAGTACCATGCCCGGCTCAAATACGCGCTCTTTTTCATCAAGCTTATATTCGCCAACATCGTGCACATCTAACCCAAGCCAGTGACCAAGACCATGCATGTAAAATGCTTTGCACGCTTGGTTTGCCATTAGCTCATCAAGCTCGCCAGTTAAAATGCCTAAATCAATAAGCCCTTGCGTCAGTACCGTTGAGGCTAATTCATTGGCTTTCGATAAACTACCGCCCGGCTTTACTTGGCTAAATGCTGCTTCTTGAGCTGCTAATACAATGTTGTAAAGCGCCGCTTGTGGTTCGCTAAACTTGCCATTGATTGGGAAAGTACGTGTGATATCTGCCGCATAACCTTCAAGTTCACAGCCAGAATCAATTAATACTAAATCGCCATCTTTTAGCTCAGCATCATTTTGTGTGTAGTGCAAAATATTGGCGTTATCGCCACTGCCGACAATCGTGCCATAAGCAGGATGACGAGCACCATTCATTGCATAATGATGATGAAGCTCAGCTTCTAATTGGTATTCAGTTGCACCAGGTTTGGCAAACTGCATAGCGCGAATGTGGCCTTGTGCACTAATTTCGCACGCTGTACGCATAATGTTTAATTCTGCGTCAGATTTAAACAAACGCATCTCATGCACTAAACCACGAATATCTTTAATGGTATGTGGGGCTTTATAGCCTTTTTTAGGTGCGCCGCGAAGGGTACTTAATAAATCCCAAATTTTTGCATCAAAATTTGCGTAAGTGCCTTGTGCATAAAATAAAATCTGCTGGCCGTTCACCAAATCTAATAATTGTTCATCTAGTTCACTTAGTGGGCAAGTTGCGTCGAATAAGTACTCAGATTTAGCTTTTTCGAAGCCAATTCTACGGCCATGCCAAATTTCAGCTAGTTTGTCTTTGTTACGGCAAATTAGGGTACTTGGTGTATCGCTCGACGGGCAAAGCACTAAAACCGCATCCGGTTCGTTAAAGCCTGTTAGGTAGAAAAAGTCACTGTCTTGGCGAAATGCATATTCAGTATCACGGCTACGTGTTACTTCTCCTGCCGCAGGAATAATAGCGACACTGTTTTTATCCATCATCGCAAGCAAGCGCTCGCGACGGGCTTTAAATTCAGCTTTATCGATTGCAATAGACGACATGCTAAACCTCTATAATTTGATTAGTGAAGGGTCTTCTTAGGGTTTTTATCTGCTGGTTCTTTACCTAGCTCAGCAAAACATAGCAGCGCAGAAACACGCACATACTCAATCACTTCGTGCAGTGCTTGGCTGTCTTCTTCGGTCTCTTCAAACATGGTGTCTAGACGGGTAATTTCACTAAAATCGCTGATCACTTCTTTCACATCAGCTGATAACTTGCCGTAGTCTTTTTGCTTTAAACCAAAACCAAGCATAAAACCCGATACCCAAGATACTAAGCCATTGGCTTGATCAAGCAGTGTTTCATCATCGCTTGGTAAGAATAGGTCAAACTGAAATTCTTCATCACTAAAGCTGGCAACAACCTGAGAATACACGTTAGCAAAAAAGGCTTTTAAATCTTTACTGAAGGCAATGCCGTCGTTGAATACATCGCTTAATAAACCTAAGTATTCGTCGGCTTCAATATTGATGCCACAGGCTAATAAACCACTGATCACACCATGAGCTTCGGCTGGTGCGACAAAAATTTCATTCTTTTCTAATAACAATTGGGCTTGTTGGTAATCAGGTAACGTGCTCATAACTTTTTCTTTGTTCGGCTAAGTAACGTCATGCTACCACTCGATAAATCTCAACTCCAATTAATTGTATGATTGAGGTCAAAAAGCAATCTGAAAAGTAAATAAGCAGTTAAAGGTGGGGAAAAACTACGCGAACGATCCGCTTTTTTTGCTTATATGGTTTAAGGATTGAAACTTGTCTTATATACTGAAGGTGTTCCCTAGGGTGCAGGAGCTTGGTTAAGTCCCTGAGCCGATAAATTTTATGTTAGGGTTTCTGTTCGTTTGCTATTGTGCAGGCTCGGCATGTACCGAGAAGCCTACGGCATACCGCAGATTCCCGCCCTGAAACCTCAAGGTTTCAGGACTGACACCGGGCACCGCATACTTGGGGAACACCATCAAGCTATCAGCTATCAGCTATCAGCTATCTGATCTGACCCCGATAAAG
>NZ_PNCP01000092.1:0-2178 GCF_005886115.1 Pseudoalteromonas sp. S4492 | reverse complement strand
TGGTTTCGAATTGGTAAAGGGGGCTCCCTACCCAATCGAATTTTTTGTTCGGCGTTAAAACGCCTCCTACAACTCGAAACTCCTTAACTTTCAATCTGATAGCTGACGGCTGAAAGTTTCTTTACCCTATCCCCTCGCAACTCGCTAACTTATCGAGTTTCGCTCCGCTCTACCCAACTTACAACTCGGCATTTTTGCGTGAATACATTTTATGTAAGTTCAGCAGTTTATCTTTGAGGCGCTGAGAATAGGTGACGAAATTTGTCAGCGTACCGGCATCTTTTCGGTTGGTATCAGCAAGTAGCATTAATAACTTACGCTGCGCCTGATTCAGATGCAATTGCAATGACCTAGCTGCTTTATCTATTTCGTCATTTTTAGGTTGTTCTAAATTCTCGCTGGTATGGGTGAACAAGGTCAGCGTATCACTCGAAAGTTCGCGGATCATAATCAAAATATCGCTTTCTAATTCTATAAATTGTTCATTCATAATCCGCTTGCTTTCAAACAGATCAATGATGGAATCATGAATTTGGAACAAATAATCAAAGCGGTTAATTTGCAGCATTAACTCTCGTGACTGCTCTTCATCATTGATTTTACTAACAATAGTAGTGAAATAAGTGATGTATTCCTTCTCAACAAAACTGGCATATTCCAAGCGCTTTTGTGCAGTATCTTGAATACCTTTGTAGTTAGTCTCTAAGCTCAGCGTGACCTGATTGTAGTTTTCTTTTAAAAAATTAAGCAGCTGCTGGTTGCCTGATTCTAACTTATCGACGACATGCTGAAACTCTTCATCCTCTTGGTAAGTCGGCAATTCAAGGCGTTCAAAGTCCATTTTTCCTTCACCAAGCAAAAAATCGACAAAGCGCGTAAAGGGGTTAACAAAAGCAATAAAAACTAAACTGGCAACCACATTAAAAATAAAATGAATATTTGCCAGTGCGACAGCGGGATCAAGCGTAATTTCACTTAACTTATCACCAAACAATAAAATGAAAGGCAGAAATAAAAGCACCCCACCCACATTAAACAACAGGTGGCTCAACGCCGCTTTCTTTGCTGCGATATCCATACCAAACACAGAAATCATAGCAGTCGCTGTGGTACCAATATTCGCCCCCATAATAATGGGTACCGCGTTCTCAAGCCCCAAAATACCTTGCTGAGTAAAAACAATGGCAAGCCCTGTAGTCACCGAACTCGACTGCACCATAGCAGTAAATACACAGCCCACTAAAATCGCTAAAAGTGGGTTTTGCGGCTGCGTTAAAATCTCAATTAATGCAGGGTTGTTTTGTAATGGCGCAAGTGATGATGAAATCAGGTTAAGGCTAAAAAAGACAAAACCGAAATAGAAAATCGCCTTACCAAAAATAGAAAAGCGATTGCGAGTCAGCGACAGAAAAAAGCCAATAATAATAATCACAGGAGCAAATACCGTCAGCTTAAAAGCCACCAGCTGAGCCGTTATCGTAGTGCCCACATTTGATCCAAAAATAATACCGACACTATTTTTAAACGTTAACACCCCCGCATTTACCAAGCTTATCGTGATCACCGACGTCGCAGAACTCGATTGAATAAAGGCCGTCACCACAGCACCAATTAACACCCCAAAAATAGGAATGTTAGTCGCGCGACTCAACGATTTACGAAAGCGCTCTCCCGATATACTTTCAATTTCCCGAGAAAAGTTCTCAAGCCCAAAAATAAAAAGGATAATGGCGGTTAGCCCAGCCATGGCTATGTTCAGATTTTCCATTCGCTTATAAAGTGCTGATATTGTTAATCAAGATCGATACAAAAAGTATAGATTTGAGTACCTTATAGCGCAATGATCGAAAACAAAGTAACTGGTTTTAGGGGCGAGTTGCGAGGAACGAGATTCGAGTCGTAGGAGGCGTTTTAACGCCGAACAAAAAAGGAGATATTAGATATCAGTCGTTAGAAGTCAGATTAGATTGTGCCTGCGCATAGTTAAATTGAAATGCTCATCCGTAGGCGTGAAATTTATTTCGCGCGATAAACATAAGAGATTTCAGTCGTAAGCTATCAGTTTAAGAACACATGTTAGCTAGGTGCTAGGTGCTAGGTGCTAGGTGCTAGGTGCTAGGTGCTAGGTGCTACGTGGTAGGTGCTTTGTCTGAGCTCAAGCGTAGTAGCGGCTTCGGC
>NZ_PNCP01000091.1:0-3249 GCF_005886115.1 Pseudoalteromonas sp. S4492 | reverse complement strand
GAATTTAGCTAGGTGCTAGGTGCTAACAGCATAGTGTTGGTTTCGAATTGGTAAAGGGAGCTCCTACCAAATCGACTTTTTTCGGCGTTAAAACGCCTCCTACGTCTCGTATCTCTTCCCTCGGAACTCGTACCTTTCCCCTTTACTCTTGCTAACTCGCTAACTTTTAATCTGATAGCTGATGACTCCATACGTTGGGTTTCGCTCCGCTCTACCCAACCTACGAGCTGATAGCTCCTTTACCCTTTCTCCTTGCGACTCGCTAACTTGGGTATTTTAATCTAACTTCTAACCACTGATATCTAATATCTCTTTTTTCGGCGTTAAAACGCCTCCTACGTCTCGTACCTCTTCCCTCGGAACTCGTACCTTTCCCCTTTACTCTTGCTAACTCGCTAACTTTTCAATCTGATAGCTGATGACTCCATACGTTGGGTTTCGCTCCGCTCTACCCAACCTACGAGCTGATCGCTCCTTTACCCTTTCTCCTTGCGACTCGCTAACTTGGGTATTTTAATCTAACTTCTAAGATATCTAATATCTTCATTTTTTCGGCGTTAAAACGCCTCCTACACCTCGCATCTCGCAAACTTTCCCCTTTACTCTTTCCCCTTTACTCTTGCTAACTCGCTAACTCGCTAACTCGCTAACTTTTAATCTGATAGCTGACGGCTGAAATCTGAAAGCCCCAAGCGTTAAGTTTTACTTAACACCCTCCCAAACCCAATATCGTAATACAATACTACTGTATTTCTTATACCTGATTTAATTCAAAAACTTACAGTTCAGACCTGTTTTAGTACAAATAGGATTGATTCGCATTATTTTACATGTTTAAATTGCGCCCGTTAAAAATATCTAAACACTACAGGACACACAATGACACCTAAGTTTATTGTTTCTACGCTTTCGACTGCGGTCGCTTTATCTCTAAGCGCTAATGCTTTTGCAAAAGATGTAACTAAAGAAGAGAAGAACTTCGAACAAATCACTGTAATTGGCTCTGCATCTGCAATTAACGATATTCCTGGCTCTGCTACTTTTATTGGTGAGCAAGAACTAGAAAAGTTTGAATATACTGATATCTCACGTGTTTTAAGTGCTGTACCGGGTGTATATGTACAAGAAGAAGACGGCTATGGCCTTCGTCCTAACATCGGTATGCGTGGTACGGGTACCGGTCGTAACGACAAAATCTCTGTAATGGAAGATGGTGTTCTTGTAGCACCAGCACCGTACTCTGCGCCTTCTGCTTACTACTT
Source organism: Pseudoalteromonas sp. S4492 (assembly GCF_005886115.1). Taxonomy (NCBI): domain Bacteria; kingdom Pseudomonadati; phylum Pseudomonadota; class Gammaproteobacteria; order Alteromonadales; family Pseudoalteromonadaceae; genus Pseudoalteromonas; species Pseudoalteromonas sp. S4492. The sequence goes on along the minus strand of NZ_PNCP01000091.1, from coordinate 1,987 downwards.
CCCTACAATGGGTCGTATGGAGTCTATCGAAGTACTTAAAGGTGCGGCGTCTGTTAAGTATGGCCCACGTACAACAGGCGGTGTTTTAAACTTAGTTTCTCGTAGCCTACCGACTGAAGGGTCTAAAGGTTTACTTAACGCTGAACTTGGTAGCGACGGTTTCTATAAAGGTCATGCTTACTTTGGTAAAAAGAAAAACAATGCTGCGGGCCTTGTAGAAGTATTCACTTACGGCGCAGATGGCTTTAAAGATTTACCAGTTGGTAGCGATAACACTGGCTTTGAAAAGAACGATTTCTTATTAAAGTTTGGTTTTGATTTTGGTGATAACGAAGCACACAGCCTAGAAATGAAGTTAAAGTACTCAGATGAGCGCTCTGACGAAACGTACATGGGTTTAACAGATGCTGATTACCAAGCAAATCCTTACCGTCGTTATGCGGCTTCGCAAAAAGACGAAATGAACACGCAACACAATGCATATCAAATTAACTATGCATACCGCTTTGGTAAAGGTTACGAGTTACTTGCTACTGCATACTTAAACGACTTCCACCGTAACTGGTATAAAGCAAGTAAAGTGGGTGTAAGCGATTTAGAAAAATACAGCGAGTTTGAAGCAAACCCAACGAGCGAAGGTATTGAAGGCGTTGCAGTAAAAGCAAATAACCGTGATTACCAAGCAAAAGGCTTACAAACTGAGTTCCATATTCCTGCTGGCGATCACTACATCACTGTGGGTGCACGTTACCATGAAGATGAAATGGATCGCTTCCAATGGCAAGACAAATACACGCTTAATCAAGACCTATCAATGACGCTAACTGATAAAGGCGTACCGGGTTCTGATAGCAACCGTGTAGACAGTGCAGAAGCGACGACCCTATTCATTCAAGATGAGTGGACAATTGATGCGTTAGTTATTAGTGCAGGTCTTCGCTACGAAGACATTACTATCAAACGTGTTGAATGGGCAAAGTCTGATCCATCACGTGCTAACGGCTTAACAAAAGATATTAGCAACGACACAGAAATCTTAGTACCGTCACTAGGTGCCACTTACACAGTAAGCGACAACCTAACGCTTCTTGCTGGTATTCAAAAAGGTTACGCTCCAGCGGCACCGGGTAACGCAGATCAAGAAGAAGAAGAGAGTGTTAACATCGAGCTAGGTGGTCGTTACGATTACGCGGGCATTCAAGGTGAAGTGATCTACTTTAATTCTGACTACACAAACATGCACGGTAACTGTACTGCCGCTGTTGGTTGTAACGACAACAACATTGGCGACCAATACAACTACGGCGAAGTATCTGTGTCTGGTTTTGAGCTAAGCGCGGGTAAAGTGTTTGCGACCAACGCAGCTTCATTCCCAGTTCGCTTAACTTACACTTACACTGATTCTCAGTTCGAAAATGATTTTGAATCAGAGCTTTGGGGTAGCGTAGAAAAAGGCGATGCAATGCCATACGTGCCTGAAAACCAATTAGCGCTTTCAGTGGGTGCTGCGTTCTCAAGCTTCGTATTCGATACGCAAATGCGTTATGTGTCTGATGCACACGCAGACTTAACAGACTCAGGTCGCAATGCAATCGACAGCCGCGTGGTGTGGGATTTAGCGGCTAAATACCTCATCGATGACAAACAAAAAGTATACCTAACAGTAGACAACCTGTTTGACAAAACCTACGTTGCAAACCGTGCAAACGGCGGTATTCAACCAGGTAAACCACGTACCCTACAACTAGGTTACAGCTACTCGTTCTAATAAAACGACTTAGCGAAATATCAAAAGCCGTGTGATGAAAATCCCACGGCTTTTTTGTTGGTGTTAGTTAGCAAGTTAGCAAGTTAGCAAGTTAGCAAGATTGTAGCAGCGATTTTATATCGCGTAGGAATGGTTAAAGGTGCTAGGTGCTAGGTGCTAGGTGCTAGGTGCTAGGTGCTAGGTGCTAGGTGGTTGGTTCTTGGTGGTAGGTGAAAGGTG
>NZ_PNCP01000090.1:0-385 GCF_005886115.1 Pseudoalteromonas sp. S4492 | reverse complement strand
GATTTAACCCTAGAGCCTGACCCTGAAAACATGTCTCGTAACATCGTTTCAGATGTAAAACTGGTTAGCTAATCATGGCTCAATGTGTCGCTATCCAACCAGACCAAACACTAAAAGCCGTAACGGGTGTTTGTGATTTTGTGATGGTTACACAAGCGGAGTTTGCACAACTCCAACAACAAAATTTAGTAAACGTTCTTAATGAATTGTTTGCTTTTGACTTGGCTACTTTTGGCCTAATTAACACAGCGGCGTTAGTCGCATTTGTAACCGCTCATGGTGTTGGTCGTGTCGTCCGTACCATGGGAAAAACCTAACCTTTAAGGATATCAACATGAAAAACGTAATGAACATTTTAGCTACAAAACGCGCTAAAGCAGGTCTT
>NZ_PNCP01000009.1:0-9420 GCF_005886115.1 Pseudoalteromonas sp. S4492 | reverse complement strand
AGGTTGGGTAGAGCGCAGCGAAACCCAACGTGAGTTAGCGAGTTGCAAGTTAGCAAGGGTAAAGTTGAACTGTTGGTTTGTTTAGTACAGAGTCACCCTCAGCAACACCCCCCGTAGGAGGTACTTCAGTGCCGAATCTAGACCATAACAAACACATTCACGGCTAAAGCCATTCCTACAAGTACACTTTACCTAGAACCTAGAACCTAGAACCTAGAACCTAGAACCTAGAACCTAGAACCTAGAGCCTAGAGCCTAGAGCCTAGAGCCTAGAGCCAGAGGGAGACACAGCACCAAACACCCACACCGCGCGGCTGACGGCTGAAAGCTGATAGCTCTGTGATGTGTTGGGTTTCGCTGCGCTCTACCCAACCTACGCCAGACCTTAAAACTTTCCCCTCGCTAACTTTACTCTCGCTAACTTATGTAACCTACCACCCAATTTACCCTTTGTTGCAATTTTAATCTTGGTTTAGCACTTGAGCTATGTAAAACTATTTGCGTTTTTAAACCACAATCAGGTGACATGAATGTCTCAAATAAAAGCTTGGAAACTTATTAGCCTGTTTTGTTTGGTAAGCTTGCTTATGGGCTGTGAGTCGAAAGAAGAGCAGCTGAAACAAACAATACAACAATCCATAGAAAAAGCTGAAGTTGAATTAAATCAACTTGGTACAGCGCTTGATAATGGCTCTTTGCGTAATGCGACGATACTTAAACAATACGGACAAGTGCTTGCTGAGCAGCAGCCGCAACTTTCTGAGATCGCGCGAGTAATTAGTCTTGATGCTACTCGTGAAGGGGCTATTTATTCAGGTCTTACACAACGCTTAGCTGAGGTTAAGTCTACTTATCTAATACCCCCTTATGAAGATACCCTTCATCAACTTGATCTTATTCGTGATGCTGCCAAACCGTCTTTATTTCAGGATGCGCTGACAGATCCTATCAATATGCTTGCCGATATGTCGCAAGGCTCACTAGCGCGGGTTGGTGCAATTAGTGAAGCTGCTGAAGGTGAAAGTGTTGGTAACCAGTTAGTTGGTAACCCTAACTATGGGCAATGGCAAACAAATAGCAGCGGTACCAGTTTTTGGGTTTGGTACGGTATGTATCGCATGTTGGGCGATGTATTCGACCGAGTTGAATATGGTCGCTGGAGCCGCCATAGAAAGTATAGCTATTACAATGACTATGGCCGTTATCGTTATTCGAGCCCAAAACAGATTAAAGCACAACAAACGGTAGAGACGCGTACTCGACAGTCTTATCAACGCCAAGGTAAACAATTCACTAGTCCGTATGCCACAAAGCGCAGTGGTGCATCTGGATTAAGCCGTAGCAGCTATACGCCGCCACGCACACGCAGTAGCTATGCTTCTAGCAGTAGTTACAGTAAAAGCTCTGGGTCATTACGCAACAGCTCGAGCAGAACATCACGTGGCATTAGCCGCGGTAAGTAGTGAAAAGAATAACCACCGGAGTTACAACACATGTATGAATTTAATGGAATAACAACTTGGTCGTTGCAAGCTTTAGCAATCGACTTTGCAATCATTATCGCTTTATTTGTCAGCCTAAAATTTATCAAAGGCTGGGTATCTAACTTACACGCTAATGATGAAATAACTGAGCGTGATAATTTTGCTTTTGGTATTAGCTTTGCGGCAGGACTTGTGGCACTGGCTATTGTTCTAAGTGGCGTGAGCAGCGGCTCATTTGCACCAACCTTGCAACAAGAAGCATTACAAATGCTTGGATATGGTGTGATGGCGATTGTACTTATTAAGCTAGGTCATTTCTTCCAAGACAAAGTAGCGCTTCGCAAAGTGAGTCTGCACGACGAAATCGTAAAAGGTAATGCGACTGCTGCACTGATTGATTTTGGTCATGTAGTGAGTGTCGCTATTGTGATTCGCTCAGCTTTATTTTGGGTGGCAACCGAAGGCTGGCATGGTATTCCAATCGTGATCGCGGCCTTTGCAATTGGCAGCATTGCGATGCTACTGATCAGTCAATATCGCGTGCAGTTATTCAAACGTACTAATCGCAGTGGCGATTGCTTACAACAAGCGGTTATTGACGGCAACTTAGCTGTGGGTATTCGTTACGCTGGCTTTTTAGTGGGTAGTGCATTGGCATTAACGGCTGCATCAGGTATTGCTCCTTATGCGGCTGACAATATTGTAGCTAGTTTAGGTTACTGGGCATTAAGTGCAGCGGTAAGTTTAGTTGCCTTCATTTTACTACACTTAGTGACTATCAAAATCATCCTATCTGGTTGTGATATTTCAGACGAAGTGAACCGTCAGAAGAACGTAGGTGTAGCTGCTATCTCTGCAGCAATCTCATTTGCGATTGGTTCGACTATGGCAACCTTGTTAGGTGCCTAATTAGTGTCTACTACAACAAGCGCCCCAAGTAGAGCCAATCTACTTGGGCATGATTTCCTATTAATATCTGTTATGGCCGTACTCGCTGGGTGCGGCCTTATTTATGAATATCTTCTATCTCATTATGCTGGTCGTGTATTAGGCTCGGTCGAGAGTGCCATATATGCCATGATTGGCACCATGATTGTCGCTATGGGTATCGGTGCCTTTTTAGCTCGTTGGTTTAAAGATGCATTTACTGCTTTTGCTTGGCTTGAGAGCATTATTGCTTTGGTCGGCATGGGCTGTATTTTAGCGATAGCAAGTGTTATCGCTGTCAGTTATTCATTGCCGCATATCTTCTCCGAAATATTTAACCTGCCTGCAGATACGGTACTTAATGGTTACGTGTTTGAAAGGCTGCAAGAATGGTCTCGTTTTTTACCTTATGTGTTTGGTCTATTACTTGGGCTATTAATTGGTATGGAGATCCCGTTAATTGCGCGTATTCGCCAGCAAGTCTATGGGCGCTTTTTAGAGAACAATGCGGGCACCATTTACGGGGCTGATTATATCGGTGCCGGTATAGGTGCTGCGATTTGGGTGAGCATTATGCTCGCGATGCCAATTATGCAAGCAGCAGCGTGGACAGCGTTATTTAATATTATTGCCGGTCTCGTATTTTTATGGCGCTATCATCAACACGTTCGCTTCGCTAAGTTACTGTTAGTTTGCCATGTACTGTTGTTGGTGTTTTTTGCGTTTGTGCTCGTGCTTGGCACTAACTGGATGAAAAATCTAAGCAATGTTTTATACAAAGATAAAGTCATCTACTCGCAAGCAACTAAGTATCAGCATTTGGTGTTAACTGAGCGTTTGAGTCGCAATCAGCCCAATGCAATTACTGATCTTTACCTCAATGGTCGTTTACAGTTCTCAAGTGTGGATGAGCAAATTTATCATTCAATGCTTGTCTATCCTGCTATGTTGGCCTCAAATCGCCATGACCGCGTGTTGATCATCGGTGGCGGTGACGGGCTTGCATTACGTGATGTTTTGAAGTGGCCAGTAGAGCATGTCACTCTGGTTGACTTAGATGGTCAGCTGTTAAACTTATTTGGTAATGATGTTGGCGACTATGATGCGCCAGAGAAAATCAGAACACGTTTAACAGCGCTAAATAAACATTCTATGAGCGACCCTCGTGCTGATATTCGCATTGCAGATGCCTTTTTAGAGGTCGAAGCAATGCTGGCAAAAGGCGAGCGCTTTGACACTATTTTAATTGACCTACCAGACCCTAATCACCCTGATCTCAATAAGATGTACAGTGACTATTTTTACAATCATGTACGTCAGTTATTGGCACCTGACGGGGCTGTGGCTGTGCAATCAACATCCCCTTATCATGCGAAGAAAGCATTTTTGAGTATTGCTAAAACAATGAAAGCTGCGGGTTTTGGTTATGTTGAGCAATACCAACAAAATATTCCTTCGTTTGGTCAATGGGGTTGGACAATCGCGACTACCGCTGGCAAATCAGCAAGTCAGCGAATTCGTGAAACTAACGAATTACCCGTGCCATCTCGTTGGGTAAGCAAAGAATATTTATTGGCTTCTTTTGTGTTTCCGAATCATTTTTTTGAACAAGTAAACACGATTGAAGTCAATAGATTAGGTTCTGGAACCTTATATGATTATTACCGCCAAGCGTGGCAAGTTGAAACCGAATTGTACAAAAATTGATATTTTATAGTTGACATAATATGTCGGCTATGCAAATCTTAACTCAGACATAATATGTCAAAACGTAAAAAGGTGAGACATGGAATTAAATGAACTATCAATCAAACTGGCTTCTTTTGAAACAGAAGGTGTGAGCTTTGAGTCTTTCTTGATTGCCAACGAAGGTGAGCAAGATGTGTTACAAGTTATCGTCGATGGGAATGATGAGTTACCTATCTTTGTTACTCAAACAGAAGAGCAATTACTGTGTATTAGCTACCTGTTTGCTGAAGACGAAGTACAAGCAGATATGCGTAATGAGTTAAACGAAACGTTACTACGTTTAAATGTACCAATCCCATTAAGCGCATTTGCAAAAATTGATGATAAATACGCTATTTTTGGCGCGTTATCGGTTAATTCATCGTTTGATGATATTACCCATGAGTTGGTAACACTGGCAGACAATGCGATTGATGCACTTGAAGCCGTGACCATTTATTTAAACGATTAATTAGCAATTTCTGGAGTTAAGATTATGAGTATTTTAAAGAAACTATTTACAGCTGTACGTGGTGGCGCTCGTGAAGCAGGACAAGCAATTGTTGATGCAAACGGTATCCGTATCTTTGAACAAGAAATTGCTGATGCACAAAATGCCCTACAACGTGCTAAGAAAAGCCTGACTGAAGTAATGGCAAAAGAGATGCAAACGAAGCGTAAAATTAGCGCACTAGATGCATCAATTGCTGAACATGAAGCGTATGCAGGCCAAGCACTTGAAAAAGGTAACGAAGCTCTTGCATTAGAAATCGCAGAAAAAATCGGTGATTTTGAAGCTGAAAAAGCAGAGAACGAAGAAGTGTTAGCTGGTTTTAGTAACCACATTGTGCAACTAAAGCAGCAAGTTAAAGAAGCTGAAAAGTCGATTAAAGAAAACCAACGTCAATTAACAATGGTTAAAACGACTGAAAGTGTGCAGCAAGCAACAATGGCTGTAAACAGCACGCTAAATACGAATAGCTCATCAATGACATCAGCACGTGAGTCTCTAGAGCGTATTAAGCAGCGTCAGCAAGACCGCCAAGACCAGTTAGGTGCGGCTAAGCAATTAGAAGCTGACACTAACGGCGATGATTTAAAAGCGAAAATGGCTGAAGCGGGTATTGGTGATACGAGCCCGAAAAGCGCGGATATTTTGGCGCGTATTAAAGCAAAGCAAAATAGCTAATCTGTTAGCGGAAAAACAAAAGGTAACCCACGCACTGGGTTACCTTTTTTGCTTCAACAAGGAGTCAGCCAATGTTTAACTTTTTCAAATCTAAAAAAGCCCCAGAGCGTCAGCTTACTGATCCAAGCCAATTACTTGTTGGTGATATGCTAACAGTGATTGATTCGTTCGCTTACCCAAGCTGGTTAAAAGGACAGACACTGCGTGTTATTGATGTGCAAACGTATCAGTATCAGCGTAGTGCAGAGTATGAGTTGGTACTCGAAAGCGAATCTGGCCAAGTGGTGTTTTTGCAAATTGAGTCAGATGACGGTGAACAGTGGGCAAACTTTGCGATCAAAATTCAACGCGATGATGTTGATGAGATTTTTACCCTTGATGAGTTTGCTCGTATTTTTGATGAAGACGAATTAACGGCAATTAATGTACAAAATAGTCCAGAGCGTTTTAGTCACTTTTTAGCATCGAGCTATAAACAATCAGAAGCACCTTATGTGTGTTATTTCCATAATAAGGACTACCGTAATAAGCCTTTACCTCGATATGAAGATGAAGGTGGTGAGCCGTGTGAAATGATCTGTTTAAGCTCTGACGATGAATCGCATAGTCTAAATATTGAGATCTGGGAAGGCGGTGAGACAGAAGTATCACTGACGTTAACTAGACCAATTAGCGATATTGTTGACTTATTTCCTGGGGATGCCAAGTGAGTGATGCAAAAGCCAAATGGCAGCGTCAGGAGCAAGCTGTTAGAGCCACACAAATGGCATTTGATTTAAGCTCTGAAGTGCAAAAATCAATTAAAAAGCAAGCCATTGACCAAGAGCTTACGCCATCAGATATGATCCGTAAGATTTTGGAGCTCGACGTTAAGTCGAAAAAAACCAGACAACGCTTATCGTTTAACTTAAATGATGAAGAGATTGCCTTATTGGCTGAGCGGTTTGGTGTTGCTGCTGATGATAAACGTGCTGTGAAACAGCGAGTGGCAGAATTACTCATTGCACACAGCAAAAAAAGCTAGGGTTTTGCCTTTACTTCTTTAAGCCCTTACACTGAGACTAGTTGTTTTAAAGAAGTGGCATGACTGTGGATATTATTTTACTTGCGTATTTAGTTATTTTTGCATTATTTGGCACTGCAGCAAGTTACTTTGTTCGCTACATTTATGCTTATTGGGTGCATAATACAATGCAAGTAAAGTACATTTATAAGGCCGGGATTTGTATCATCAGCGTGGTGATAGTATCCGGCCTTATTGCATTGTTTACTTAATTTCGATTGCTTGGCACTGCTGTGAAATACACAGCGATTGTACAGGCAGGACTGGTGAGCAATCGTTAACGGTTAATGCTTGATCAGATGACTTTTCAGCTGCTGTAATTCGCTCCGCAAGTTGTTCAGCTTGCTCTTGTGCGTTGTTTAACGTTGAATAGACCACATAGCGACTTGGGCCACCACATGCTCGCTCACCAACTTCTAACACCTTACATTGAAAGCTCGCAGTACAGCTATTATTGCTAACGATATCGTTCAGCTGATCATTTAAATCACCTAGATCAACGCGCGCAGAGCTACCCGACGTTGTTGTTTCGCAACCGCTTAAAGCAATACTTGCTAGCACAGTTGTGGTGATGAAAAATTTATTGAAAGTCGATGAACGAACCATTATTGCTTATTCCTTAGTATACACTTGCCGCTGAGCCTTCGATTCTAACACAAGTATTCTCAGAACACTGCGCACCCGGTGCGGTTAGATGCTGACAAATACTCACCATGTCGTTTGCTGCGTTAAATTGCTTTTCAAGGGCGGTGATGTCTTTTGCAAGTTTTTCAACCTCAGCAGTGTCAGCTGTTTTGGTTGAATAAACAATGAAGCTACTTGGGCCGCCACAAGCACGACTACCAACAGGTAATACTTTACATTGGCTGCTGTTATCACAGCTTTGATCATCGATTAATTGTTTAAGTTGCTCATGGGCTGAGCTAATAGTCGCTTTATCTGGGGCAGCTTTGGTCACTTCCTCAGCGTTTTTTATTTCAACGGCTTTTGGTGCCTCGATAAGTTTATTGCTGGTTGCCGTTGATTCGGCTTGCTCATTAGTTGCAGCGTCCGAGCACGCAGTTAATAACACAGGAAATAAAATTGCCAATAGAGGATAGCGCATAACATACCTAAAAATCGTTGAATAAGTACTCACTATCATACACATTGCTCAAAGTGGAGCAATAAAAACGTTAGCTTTCAGTAAGTAGCTCTGTATTCACAGAGCTACAGTAAGATAAAAGTTTTACACCTATCTGCAATAAATAGGTATTACAAACCACCTTGGGTTAGTTTGGCAGGGTTCAGTAACTCGCTCAGTTCTTCGCGCGAAATATCCGTATGCTCTGCAGCAACATCAATAATAGGACGACCTTCTTGATAAGCTAATTTGGCAATTTTTGCGGCTTTGCTATAGCCGATCACCGGATTAAGTGCAGTAACCAGAATTGGGTTTTTAGCGAGCGCTTTATCAACATTGCTTTGGTTTACTTTAAAGCTGGCAATCGCTTTATCTGCCAGTGCTTCACTGCTATTCGCCAGCAGTTCGATACTTTGCAAAATGTTTAAGGCAATCACAGGCAGCATTACATTGAGCTCAAAGTTACCCGCTTGACCAGCCACTGTAATGGTGGCGTCATTACCAATGACTTGTGCGCTGACCATAGCGGCAGCTTCAGGGATCACTGGGTTTACTTTACCCGGCATAATTGATGAGCCCGGTTGTAAAGCCTCAAGCTCAATTTCTCCAAGCCCTGCAAGAGGGCCTGAGTTCATCCAGCGTAAGTCATTGGCTATTTTCATTTGTGCGACAGCAAGTACCTTTAGCTGACCTGACAGCGCAACAATGGCATCTTGTGAGCCGATGTTATAAAAGAAGTTTTTGCTTGGGCTAAAGCGAATACCCACATTCTCACTCAAGTGTTGGCAAAACTCACCGGCAAACGCAGGGTCGGCATTAATACCAGTACCAACTGCTGTGCCACCTTGTGCAAGTTCACAAACTCGCTCGAGTGCTTGGCGAATACCAGCCATTGCATGATCCACTTGTAACTGCCATGCCGCCAGTGTTTGTGCAAAACTCACCGGCATAGCATCCATTAAATGTGTGCGGCCGGTTTTCACAATATGGCCTACTTCGGCTTGTTTGTTTTGAAGGCTTTGACTGAGTTTATCGAGTTTAGGAAATAGTTCATAAATGATGTTAATAGCGCTACTAACAGCAATCGCAGTAGGGATCACATCATTTGAGCTTTGCCCCATGTTCACATCATCATTGGGGTGAATGGTTTCGCCTGCAAATTGGCTCGCCAGCGTTGCAATGACTTCATTGGCATTCATATTTGAGCTAGTGCCTGAGCCTGTCTGAAATACATCAACAGGAAACTCTGAAAAATGTTTACCGTCGATGACCTCTTGGCATGCTTGCTCAATGGCTTTAGCTTTACCTTGGCTCAAATGGCCTAAAGCAGCATTACTTTGCGCGGCAGCTTGCTTAATGTAGGCGAGGGCGGTGATAAATTGCTTAGGCATGGCTAAGCCACTAATTTTGAAGTTATTGATAGCGCGTTGCGTTTGAGCTTGATACAACGCATTGGCAGGGACTTGTAGTTCACCCATGCTATCTGATTCGGTTCTAAATTGGCTCATAAACACTCCTAAATCGGGTTAAATTCTTGGCTGAGAAGGCACGCTTCTCGCTCCAAACTGAAATACTTTTCAATACAGTTATGAGTTTTGTAGTAACGCTTTAGCGCAAGTTGCGGTTTATAAAGCTGGGCCAAACATTGTTTACGAATTGCATTATGCACTAATGAATCACACATCTTTTCAAGTAGTTCATGAAAGGTGCGTCTTAGATACAGCTCTTGCAAAATAAAGTTGTGATGCTTTTCGTAATAGCGTGCAATGTTTAAACCCGCTTCAACATAGTTAGCAACAAGCGCAGGGGCATGTAACCCAGGTCTTTGGCAAACACATTTCATTTGCCGCTGATAATGGAGCATAGCATTGTGAGAGTGCATAGAAAAACCGATTAACTGTAATGA
>NZ_PNCP01000089.1:0-255 GCF_005886115.1 Pseudoalteromonas sp. S4492 | reverse complement strand
TGGTGTTGGTCGTGTCGTCCGCACTATGGGAAAAACCTAACCTTTAAGGATATCAACATGAAAAACGTAATTAACATTTTAGCTACAAAACGCGCTAAAGCAGGTCTTCTTTTAACTTCGGCTCTTGGCTCAGCTTCGGTATTTGCCGCTGACCATACAGAAGCGATTAATGCTGCTGGTGCTGATGCGACAACTAACTATACAGCCGTAGTAACTGTACTAATTACAGTAGCTGCAGTTGGTTTTTGTATTGGT
>NZ_PNCP01000088.1:0-6696 GCF_005886115.1 Pseudoalteromonas sp. S4492 | reverse complement strand
AACCCATAACATATAATACTTGTGCGTATGGTGTCGCCTTTAGCAATTCGAAACCAACACAAAACACTTAGCACCTAGCACCTAGCACCTAGCACCTAGCACCTAGCACCTAGCACCTAGCACCTAGCACCTAGCACCTAGCACCTAACACCTAACACCTAGCACTGTAGACGTGAAATTTATTTCGCGCGAACCCATTAAAAAACAACTTCGGAAGAATTTTGTATTTATATAGGTACAGATATCAAATAACCTGTATTATGCATGCTTTGTTGTTGGGTGGTGAAACCTCTTAATTAACCACCTGATTATGTTGTTGAAATTTTAAGGTGAAATAATGTTAAAAGGGAACTTTGCGCGCATTAACATGGCTTTGGCCTGTTTGCTTGTGTTAAATCTTGGGGTTGCTGGTGCTTCGGCTAATGACGATACACCAATTGAGAGCGTGGTTGCAGATGCTAACTTCTTAACGTGTTTACAAGAAAGTGGCTATAAAACTGTGGGGGAGGTGACAAAAATACATTGCAGAGATCGCGGTATTACCTCAGCCAAAGGGCTTGAGCATTTTAGTAACTTAACAAAACTCGTCCTCAGTAATGAAGGAGATAGCTTCATCGTTGGTGAAATTGGTGGCATTACAAGTAGACCTGCCGATAAGAAAGTGCCAAACCAGCTGACCGAAATCGACATAAGCCACAACAGCCAGCTTTTCCATGTTAATTTAAGCCAAAATAGCCTTACGAGTATTGATGTAAGTAACAATGAAGAGTTAGAGACTTTAATGCTGAGTGGTAATAAGCTTTCAAAGCTTGATGTAAGCACTAACGGTAAACTTACATGGCTTGATCTTAAAGATAATAAGCTGACAGGTGAATTGACGCTTGTTAATTCTGAACTGTATCAACTTAATCTGTCGGGCAATAAGCTCACAAAAGTAAATATACCGAGTGGTATTCGTAACCTTGAGCTTGCAAATAATCAGTTAAAAAACCTAGATTTAAGCAAGTTCAAGATGCTCAGCGAACTAAACCTAGATGCCAACCAGCTTAGCGCTTTAGACATAAGCCATAATAAAAAGTTAACTGCACTTTACGCCAGTAATAACCACTTAAGCACTATCGATTTAACAGCAAACCCCATGCTTCAAGTGCTCTTTTTGTCGAATAACAAATTAAAAAACATTGATTTACGTGAACATGCAAATTTAGTAGATATCAGCCTTTTTAATAACCCACTAAAAAAAGTAGATGTAAGCAAAAGCTATAATTTAGAGCTGTTAGAACTCGACAGTGGTGTTGAGTGCATAGGCATAGGTTGTGCAACAAGGTTTGAAGGGTACGAATAATAGCGTGTTGGGCAGAGCACTGCGAAGCTCGATAAGTTAGCGAGGGGAAAGGGGAAAAGGGAAACGGAAAAGTTCCCCGAACTCGCAAACTTTCCCTTTGTAACTCGCTAACTTTTGTTCTTAATCTGATAGCTCTTATGTTTATCACGCGAAATAAATTTCACGCCTACGGATGAGCATTTCAATTTAACTATGTGCGGGCACAATCTAATCTGACTTCTAACGACTGATATCTAATATCTCCTTCCTCGTCCCTCGCATTTAATAATTTTGGTTGTTTTGCATCCCTCCATAATTCATCCATTATTGTGATATACCCTTTGAGATATGTACCTTTTGTACCCCAAATTTAGTGGGCTAAAGCTTAACCGTTTCGAAAATAAGTCTGTCGGACTTTTAGTAGAAGTAAGCATTTTATTAATTAATAGTTTGTCGAAATTACAATCAATAATTAGGAATCGTGATATGAATCAGTCTAAAAGGATTAGTGCTGTATTGGCTTTATCCCTACTTTCACTAGTTGGGTGTTCTGATGATGACTCTACTGAACAAGAAGCTGTTGCTAATGTAGCGTTGAAATCGATGACCCCAGTGTCTGATAACGTTTATCAACCAGGGCAACAGATTACTGTTGATTTCAGCACAGAAACAACCTTATTAACGAATGAGCATGTAGGTGTTTCCTTTATTTTGATTGAAAGAAGTAAAGTCGCTGAGCTTGAAACTGAAGATGAGCCAGATGGCTACGATTTAGGTGAGTTTGATATCGAGCAGTTACAAGAAGGCGAGCAAAATCATAGTGCAACATTAATTTTGCCAAACGAAGATCTCGCTGCGGGTGAATTTGTCATTGCCGCTTTTGTTGACACAAGCGGGGTGATCTCAAATGAAGTTGATGTAACAGATAATAAGTCGCGGGGCATTGAGTCTGGTGACGAAAGCACCTATAGCTCGGTAGTCATTGGCGATGGTCATTATCATGATTTTGTTTTAGATAAACTTAAAGTTGGCGACGGCTATGCTGTTTTTCCTGGTCCGGGTAAACGAGATACCACAGGGACTGGTGAACCTACGCAAAAAATACCTGATTTAATCGGCTTTATTAATGCCACCAAATTTGGCAATTCTGTCAATGAGGCTGACATCAGTGCAACGATAACCATCGGCGAAACCACTTATCATGCTCACTTATGGAATGAGCAAGCGCAAGCTTATATGGAGACGATGCGTATTAAGTTTCCTGATCATGAGCAATCTCATTACTTTCCTTGGGATGTTGCTGTAAATGGTGTATTGCTCAAAGCGATACACGATAATTTTGATCACGATGGTGGCGAAAACAGCTTTAGCATGACATTTACCTTCCATGATAACTCAGAAGAAATTGAAGCTCACAGTGACAATAATAGTATTACCGTTGAGGTACCTTATGCGCTTTATCATGATGAAGTGAGTACCGCAGAATCGGCAGAACTAAATAGTAATAAAACTACAATAGCTTCAGTATCAGCGATGCAGACTACAGCTGCAGCAGCAACAACCTTGGCTAAAGTTGGTAGTTGGAGTGCGACCTATGGTGACAGTGATGCTGTGGCTATCAGCCCTTCTTTTTATAGCTATATGAATGTTTCTTCTAGTAATGGTGGTTCAGCTGAGGGGCTAGTTGAAGCAGACCTAGACCTTTATTTATTTGATAAATCAGCAAGTTTGGTAAGTGCTAGTGCTGAAGCGAGTGCCAATGTAAGTGATGGTGAAATTACTTATGCAGCAAACTTTAGTGTGCTGGGTGATACGTTAATTGACGAGGGCGATACGTTATCGGCCTTAGACAAATCTTTAGGATATAGCTGGAGCGAAGAGCAAAAAGTGGTTGAAACGACGTTCACCATTGTGATTGTTCCGGTGACTGTTGAGGCAGGTGTTAGCGGAAGTTTAGATTTAGGAGTTGGTTTAACTTATAGCAATAGCCGTATTGACTTAGGGGGAGATATTGTTACTGCTAGCATGGATGCGTATGCGACAGCTGAAATAAACCTAGGCATAGCAAGTGGCGGTGTTGGTATCGATTTCTTGATTATTGCAGATACATTTAATGCCACACTTTATGCAGATTTAGCTAAAGCTATCACTGATTCTAAAATAACCTTAGGAATTGATGTAACAAATGATATTGAGGCAATTTCAGGTGAATTTTATGTCTATGTTAAATACCCTAAATATAAGTGGTGTTGTACGGTTAAGACGAAAACTAAAACTCAAACTATCTATGATACCAGCACTTTGTACGATAAAAGCTGGACAATTTTAGACGAATCAGCAACCTTAAACTATTAGTTTGAAGGCTAAGGTATAATGCGTTTAATTAACATGAGTTTATTATTTGGCACTTTATTAGGCTATGCTTCGGCGGCTTATGCGGTGCCTCAGTGTACTGTTTGGGCTGAACTTCAATCAAAAGCAGATACGAATATTATCTCGATGAAAAGCCCTTCAAAAAGTCAGTTTGACTTGCAAGGGCGGTTGATTTATCGGCCATTGTTGGTTGAAGAGGAATCTCACTGGTTGGGTTTTGAGCTGTACCAAGCTCAAGCAAAGTTAAATAAAACGGTAAGTACAAGCAATGAATATGCTGTGCCTTTTGCCGTGAAAATTAACAATAACTCAGGTGAAGTTTTAGATTATCGGTTTAATGCTAAATTAAAACCGGCCGATCAACAGAAGCTGATTGCTTTATACCGTGCCTTTCACCGTGCAAAACACCCTGAAAATTTACAGGGTGATAAGTACTGGGTTAAAGAACGTGATGATATTGGTCAGTACAAATCACTCTACACGGTTTTAGCTGATAACAAACTAAAGCGTAATAAACTCAGTTACATAGAACCAACTGACACTAGACAAAGCGCTAATGCTGCGAAAAAGCTAATGCAGTTGGAAACGGCGAACATTATTAGTGATGAGTTTACTTTTGAAAACGATAAGTGCTGGTTAACAAAAACCCTCGGAAATAGTCATATTCAAGTCAGTAGTAGTGATGGAAATATGAATATTGAAGTACTGCAAACACTCAGTTTAAACCGTTCAAATCAATCGATACCCGATGATGCAAGGTTACTACAATTACCCGAAGACCCTAATCAATGGAAAAATTTAAGCACAGATTGGGTTTACCCTAAAGCGCCGCCTCAACCCTTAAAAAATACAGAAGCGTTTATCACTGCTTTAAAAAATATGGATTGGCTAGAGGGAGATCGAAAAACGCTTTTGCAATTTCTTTATGACAACGATCAGTATTTACAGAGCTTAAAAGAGCTTATTTCAACAAAGGCAATTGCTGATCCCCTAGAAAGTAAATTGTTTATGTACTTAGGTAAACATGACTCAGTTAATTCAAAACAGTTACTGACGGAAGTGTTTGTTGAACAAGGTTTATTTTCACCAAATCAGCGTTTTAGAAGTTTAATGGCACTAAAATACAGTGAAAAGCCTTTAACGGACATGCAGGTTGAGGCGATTTTTGAGTATTCAATGTCATATGGTCTTGATGAAGAAAATTCTAAGCTGGCTCACAGTGCTTTAATGGTAATGGGGGCTATAGCAAAAAATCAGCAGGGCAGTGAGTTTTCGAGTCAGTTAACCCAAAAGTTAGCTGATTCATTGAGTTCGAGTGCAACAGATAAAAAAGCATCTGCCCTAATCACCGCACTGGGCAATAGTGGAGACTATGATCATCAACAGCTTATTGGTGATTATTTAGCTGGCGACAGCCCAAGATTACGCCTAAATGCAGCAGAGGCCTTGGCAAAAATGCCAAGTAAAACCAGTTTGAATTACTTGAGTAATCAACTAAATCAAGAAACTGATAGTAAAACGCAAGGGGCGATTTTAAAAGCAATGGGTAATAATGAGTTAGACGCAAAACAAGTAGATAGTATTTACGCCTTTGCTGACGCTAGTAACCCGAAAGATATTCGCAGTGCCGCTATATCGGCGTTGAGTCAACAAGCAAAGTCAAAACCAGAGGTTAAAAGCCGTTTAAAAGCGCTTGTTAAGACGGAAACTAATCAAAAGAACCTGCGTCAATTAATGAAAGCGCTGTATGGTTCGTAAAAGCATAAGTTAGCGAGCTGGTAGGTTGGGTAGAGCGGAGCGAAACCCAACAAGTTAGCAAGTTAGAAAGAGTAAAGGGGAAAGGGTAAAGGAGCTATCAGCTTTCAGCCGTCAGCTATCAGATTGAAAAGTTAGCGAGTTAGAAAGAGTAAAGGGGGAAAGTTTACTCGCAACTCGCAACTCGCAACTCGCAACTCGCAACTCGCACCTAGCACCTAGCACCTCGCATCTCGCACCTAGCACCTAGCACCTAGCACCTATAACCATTCCTACGCGATATAAAATCGCTGCTACAATCTCGCTAACTTGCAGCTACTGAATCAAACTCACTTGTTTTACATACGTATCGGTTTGCAAACCAAAGTGGCCGAGAACATAGGTGTAGGTGGCATTTTCATTCCATAATCGGCTGCTGTGAATGCCGTACACATAGCAAGTGCCAGTTGAGCAGACGATTTGATCAGAGTAGCTCTTTATGGAATACACTTTGTCGCCTAATGCTTCTCCATAAATGCTATTTAATAATGGGCTGCCAACCGATAAACCATAGTAACCACATGTGTTATTCCACACATTATATGGGTAAACACCACAACTGAGCAGGCCGCGCGCGGCACCTGCAACACCAACAAAGGTATCGACATCTGATGCCATGCCTAGCTTATAAATTTGCTGGGCTGCGAGTGTGACACCCATTGAATGGCCTATAATATCGATCTTACCTGTGCAAGATTGGTTGATTGCAGTAAGAATAGCGTTACGTACGGGCGTTTCTTCACTGCCGTTATGATCGTTGCAACTCGCGCAAGATTTAGATCCCCAATCTGGGGTGAAAATTTCACTGTCGACATACCCTTTTCGTTTTAATTCGTTGATTGTGTTATTCCAACTCGAAGGGGATGCGGTATTACCATGTACCAGTACAACGTTATCTCTACATGCTGCAAAAGCAGTTGTGCTCATACCTGCGCATAGCGCAATCATCGTCAATAGGCGTTTCATTGTGTGTTCTCCTGTTTAACATTTAGTTTACAACGTATGAAATTTAAACAGGGCTGGATATAGTACTTTCGTGCAGCGATACTATTTCGCATTGTGCAATGTATACCGTTTTATTTTGCTAGCACTGTAGGCGTGAAATTTATTTCGCGCGATGAACAAAAGAGCTATCAGATTGAAAAGTTAGCGAGTTAGAAAGAGTAAAGGGGGAAAGTTTACTCGCAACTCGCACCTAGCACCTA
>NZ_PNCP01000087.1:0-6407 GCF_005886115.1 Pseudoalteromonas sp. S4492 | reverse complement strand
CGCGCGAAATAAATTTCACGCCTACGGCACCGGGTTTAGCCATAGCAATGTGCGGGCACAATCTAACTTTACTCTTTCCCCTCGCTAACTCGCTAACTTATTTGTTTTATCTGATAGCTGACGGCTTCAAACGTTGGGTTTCGCTCTGCTCTAACTAACCTACGAGCTAATGAGTCAAGCACTGTAGGTCGTCATTTATGGCGACACATAATCGCTAACATTGACGGGCTAAAGCCCGACCTACGACTCACCCGTTATTTAAGAAATATCGCGCGAAATAAATTTCACGCCTACGGTATCGGGTTTAGCCATAGCAATGTGCTGGCACAATCTAACTTTACTCTTTCCCCTTTCTAACTTGCTAACTTTTTTGTTCTGATAGCTGACGGCTGAAAGCTGATAGCTCCTATGCGTTGGGTTTCATTTCACTCTACCCAACACACATATTTTCAACCTATCGCCCCCTACTTAAACCATCCCTGAAAGCGCTCCATTAATAGGTAATTAACAGGCACTAATAGTAAGGTGATAAGCGTTGCGAAGATGATCCCAAAGCCCAGGCTTACGGCCATTGGAATAAGGAATTGCGCTTGCGTTGCTTTTTCAAATAACAGCGGCATTAAACCAATAAAGGTGGTTAAACTGGTTAGCATTACTGGGCGAAAACGTGCCGCACCGGCAAGCTTAACGGTTTCAAGTAAATCGCCGCCCTCTTCACGCTTCTTATTGATAAAATCGACCAATACTAGTGAGTCATTCACTACAACACCTATTAAGGCAAGCATGCCAAGTAGGCTCATAATGGTTAACTCCATGCCCATTACCCAGTGACCCATTACCGCACCTATCATGCCAAACGGAATAACACTCATCACAATTAATGGCTGCATATATGATTTAAACGGTATCGCTAATAACGCATAAATAATAAAGAATACAAACACCAGACCCCAAGCGAGTGAACCAAATGATTCTCGCTGCTCTTTAGCTTCACCTTCGAGCGAGTAATCAACGCCTGGGTATTGCACCATTAGCTCATCTAAGTAGGTTTTTAAGTCTGCTTGCAGTACCGTCATATTAGTATTTGATTTTTCAACATCGGCTGTCACATTCAACGTACGATAGCGATCAATACGATAAATAGACGATGGACTTTGCCCCGGTACTAAGGTTGCCACATGCGACAATGGCACTGTGCCACCCGTTGGGGTTTTAATTAAAATATCAGTTAAATCAGCAACTGAGCGACGTTCTTCAATTGGCAAACGCACCATTACACGCACATCATCACGACCACGTTGAATACGTTGAACTTGCGCACCAAAGAACGAATTACGCACTTGCTGCGATACATCAACACGGTTTAAACCAAGTGCCAAACCTTGCTCTGTTAGCTCAATTTGCAGCTCGTCTTTACCATCTGACATGCTATCAGCAATTTCGTACACAGTTGGGTAAGTTGCTAAACGCTCTTTTACCTTTTCTGCCACAGCTTCAAGGGTGTCGATTGAGCTGCCGCTTAGCTGTACATCAATAGGGTCTGAACTGCGACCAAATTCAGCACGGAAAGTCACACTCTCTGCGCCCGGTATAATACCGATAAGGTCACGCCATTCACTGGCAAGCTCTCGAGAGCCAATATCTGATTCACGTTTTTCGGCTGGTGTGATTTCAAAGCGCACACTACCTGTATTTGACGAACCACCTCGGCCACCCGTGGTTGCCAAAATATTTAAAATCACGCTTTGGCCATCTTCATCACGATACTTGTCTTGTAGCTCTTTGGCCTTATCTGACATATCGATGATGTACTTGTTGGTCACTTCAAACGGTGTTCCAGCAGGGAATGTTAGCTCTGCGCGAACAGTTTCACTTGGAATACGCGGGAAGAATATAAACTTTGTCCAACCGCTGGTGATCAGGGTCAAAATGATAAAGAAAATACCTACGAACAAGCTGACCGTTGCTAATTTATTCTTTAGCGCAACATTTAGTAGCGGCTGATAGTACTTCATAATGGCGTGTTCAAAGCCATCGGCAAAACGCTGCTGAAACTGCTGCAGTTTTGACGGATTTGCTTTTTCACTACGTAGTTTTAAGTACTTTAAGTGAGCCGGCAGAACAAATTTAGACTCAATTAAAGAGAACAGTAATACCGGAATAACAACAACAGGAATTTGCGCAAATAAAGCACCACGGTTACCTTCGATAAAAGCTAATGGTAAAAATGCAGCAACCGTTGTAAGTACACCAAAGGTAACGGGTGTCGCAACTTCTTGCGTACCACGAATAGCAGCTTGTTCACCATTTTCGGCTGTTTTTAGGTGGGTGTAGACGTTTTCACCGGTCACAATGGCATCATCAACAACAATACCGAGTACCAAAATAAAGCCGAATAAACTCATTACATTGAGCGTAATACCAAAAATTGGCATCGCTAAAAACGCGCCCATGAATGACACAGGGATACCAATAAACACCCAAAACGCAATAGCAGGACGCAAGAACAAGGTAAGTAATGCAAGAACTAAAATACCACCTTGAATAGCATTGGTTGTTAGCGTCGCAATACGGCTTTTTACGATTTCAGAGTCGTCATCCCAAAAGCTTAACTCAAACCCTTCAGGCAGCTGGCTTTGATGCTCGGTAATGTAATTTTTTACTGCGTCAGCAACTTCAATCGCACTTTGCGGACCAATACGGTACACATCAATAAACGCCGCTTGCTTACCATTGAAGCGAGTACGAACTGGGGTTTCTTCGAAGTCATCGGTAATACGGGCAATGTCGCCTAAGCGAATAATGGTACCATCAGCTTGGTACTTCACCACAACTTGAGCAAACTCATCTTTACGATAGGCTTGGCCTTTTGAGCGAATGAGTACATCACCCCCTTCCGTTTTTAAGTTACCAGCAGAAACATCGGTACTTGAATTACTAATTGCTGAAGAAATGTCCGATAAGCGTAAATCGTATTGGCGCAATGTATCTTGGCTTACTTCAATAGCAATTTCGTAATCTCGCACCCCACTTAGCTCTACCTGAGTGATTTCTGGCAAGCGTAATAAGTCATCACGTACATGTTCGGCATATTCTAAGGTTTCTTTTTCGCCGTATTCACTCGACACAGTAACCGCTATTACCTCACGAGTGCGCTGCGCGAGTGCCACAACTGGTTTTTCGGCATCAACCGGAAAAGTATTGATGGCATCAACCCGGCTTTTAATATCGGCTAATAGCTCCCGTGGGTCATAGCCGGTATCGACTTCAATTGATACAGAGGCAGAACCTTCTGATGAGCGGCTAGTGATACGCTTGATCCCTTCGAGATCTTGCACCGCTTCTTCAATACGGATAGCGACACCTTTTTCAACATCTTCAGGTGTTGAGCCACGTAGGGTAACACTTACACTAATGCGGTCTGCTTCAAATGACGGGAACACTTCGAGTGGTATTTGCGTCGATACGCTAAATAGCCCCGCTAATAAAATGCTGATCAGCAATAAGTTTGCTGCAACAT
Source organism: Pseudoalteromonas sp. S4492 (assembly GCF_005886115.1). Lineage (NCBI taxonomy): Bacteria > Pseudomonadati > Pseudomonadota > Gammaproteobacteria > Alteromonadales > Pseudoalteromonadaceae > Pseudoalteromonas > Pseudoalteromonas sp. S4492. The sequence goes on along the minus strand of NZ_PNCP01000087.1, from coordinate 2,887 downwards.
GATTCTTTGTAAACCAAGCTATCATTATTGCGCTCCTTGCTCACGAGCAGCGCGGCGTTGTTCAATTAGTTTTTCAACTGTAATACCTTGCTCTTTTGCTTGCTTTTCAAGCTCTTCACGGCTTGGACGCTGTGCTTTACCACGTGTAGCTTGATACGCTTCGCTTCCCATTACCGTCACTTGGGTACCTGAGCTAACTTGTCCAAGCGGTGTAATCACTAAGTGATCCCCTGCTGATAAGCCTTCGGCTACCATGGCATGATTAGCGTTTTGCCAAGCTAGTGAGATATTTTTACGGCGCAACACACCTTGCTCTTCAACATACACATAAGTGCCTTGGTAAATTGCGCTGTTTGGGATCACAATGGCATTTTCAACCGCCTTGCCAGTAATTTGCGCTTTGATGTACTGACCAATTTTAATTGGGTATTGATTCGCAGAAGTGGCTTTGTAAGGGTCATTAATTTGTGCAACCACGTAAAGCTGCTGAGCGCTTTCATCAATGGCGCCTTCGGTGCGAATAACTTGACCTTGCCATTGCTGTTTACCAACGAGATCTGAGCTAAATTTAACGAGTGAACCAGCGCTATTTTTAGCACCATCACGAAATTGTTCTGGTAAGTTAATGAACGGCAGATCTTTATTTTTGATTGGTAAGCGAATTTCAACACGGTCAATCGCATAAATGCTGGCAAGTTCCATGTTATTACTCACCACTTGCCCTAAGTCTACGCTGCGACTTAAAACTCGCCCCGCGTATGGTGCCGTGATTTTTGTACGCTCTAAATCAAGTTTCGCTTTTTCAAGCGTCGCTTGGGCAGACAATACACTTGCTTCGGCTGCTGCAAGTTGTGGCTTACGCAATACCAGGCTACTTGCTTGTTCGCCCTTGCCTAAGCGCTCCCAATCGGTAACTGCTTGGCGACCACGAGCTTGCTCTTCGAGTAGGCTTTGCTCAGCGGTTAATAAAGCCGCTTGTGCTGATTTTACTTCAGCGCGGTGATCTCTATCATCTAGTTGCAACAACACATCGCCTTTTTCGAAAAAGCCACCTTCACGAAATTGCTCACTAATTTCGATAATTTGCCCTGAAGCCTGCGCGACTAGCATACTTTGCGTGCGTGGCTTTACGGTGCCAAAACTATCAATCATCACCTGATAGGTTTCTGGTGTTAGGGTTTTAACAGCCACATTCACTTTTGCTTTTGGCGGTGAAGAAAAGCGGTTTGCTTGAGGCGGATTGCCTTTTATAAACATGATAAGCAGTACCGTCACAACGATCACTACCAATGGAATTAAAATTTTACGTGTCTTGCTATTCATGATTATTGCTCTGCTACTTCGCTGTTTGCTTCACTAAAATCACCACCAAGGGCAATATGTAAGTTGATTCTGTTGATAATTAATTGGTTTTTAATTTCGATTACCGAGCTTTGCGCATTAAACGAACGGTCTTGTGCATCGAGTACCGTGGTGTAGGTAACCAAACCACTTTGATATTGTTCAAACGCTAATGCCTCTGCGGTAATGGCATTTTCTTGCGCTTCTAAGGTTTTTTCGTAGCGTACTTTAAGCGCTTGCTCTTGGCTGATGGCTGTTTCAACATCGTTAAAGGCATCATAAAGTGTGGCAAGATAAGCCTGCTCTTGGCGCTTAACGTTTAGCCTTGCTTGTTCTTCATTGGCTTTTAAGCGGCCACCTTCAAAAAGCGGCATCGAAATACTACCAATCAGCGACCACGCTAAGCTTGAAGGCGAAAATAAGTCGCTCACTCTATCTGTGCTATCACTCATTGATGCAGAAAGATTCAAGCTCGGAAAACGCTGTTTATGCGCATAAGCAAGACCAGCATCGGTGCTAAGTAATTGATACCAGCTTGCCATTAACTCAGGTTTGCGAGTAATAAGCTCTGAAGGTAAACCAAGCGGAATGGCACTATCGAGTAGTGGTAAATCTGCGCTAACGCTTAACGCGCCAGTTGGGTATTGGCCTGTTAAACGCTCTAAATCACGAATCGATTTAGTTAACGTTGCTTGCTGCGCCGCAATGTTCGAGCGCTCAGTGTTTAGCTCATTACGAGCAAGATAAACATCAAGCGCTTCATTTAAACCTTGGCGATAACCCGACTCAATAATATCTAAATTTTTCTCAGCGTTTTGCTCACGCTGCTTATATAGCTCAAGTAATTTGTGGTTCGTAATAACATCAAACCAACCCGCTACCACATCAGCGACTAATTGTTGTTTGCTTTGTGCAAAGGTGGCTTTTTCAGCTAGGTATTCAAGATTTGCTTGTCGTTCTGAAGCTGATAATTTACCCCATAAATCAACTTCGTAGCTTAATTCTAATGACGCTGAGCTGGCGTTGTTATAACTAACAGGGCGGTTATCTTTACTACGACTCGCACGTGTTGATAAATCAAGGCTTGGCCATAAATCTGCCCCAGCAGCAATAAGCTGCTGCTCTTTAATCGCAACATCGTAACCTGCTTGTAAAATAGCTTGATTATGGGCTAATGCTTGCTCAACTAAAGTAAAAACTTGAGGGTCGTGTAATTGCTGCAACCAGTTATCTTCAACAGCAAGCGCCTTATCGCCCGAAGGGAGTTGCTGCCATGCACCCGGTACAGTCTCAAGTTCAGCAACTCGTTCATTGTGAGTCGGCTGGCTCGCACATGCACTTAGCAAAATTACACTTAAAGCCAATAAACTCGGCTTATATTGCCAATTCATTCTAAAAACCTGAAAAACATCTATTTATGAGTGTAATTCAAGCACCACGTTAAGTTTTGCTCAACTGACTTTACATAACATTACACTGCCTGACATTTGGGGACGATGAATGGTAGATAAATGGAGATAAGTTACAAGTTGCGAGTTGCGAGTTG
>NZ_PNCP01000086.1:0-21089 GCF_005886115.1 Pseudoalteromonas sp. S4492 | reverse complement strand
TGGTAATCGACCTTACACATTTTTATAAGAGAGCAAGGTAAATAAAACTACTTAAACAACTCTCGATGACACAGTTTTGGTAATCGACCTTACACTTTTTTATATGAGAGCAAAGTTAATGCAACTGCCATAGCAACTTCTGTCCTCTTTATTCCTTTATAGCCAGCGACGAACAGATTTTTGGTATTGCAGGTATGCTAACCCAAACTTCTCTGCCATAAACGTTTCTTCTGGCATAATTTGAAATCGGTTCATATAAAGAATAAATACCGGCAACATAATAAAACTCGCAATATTACCAAGATAAATTCCCCAACCAACTAGCATTAGTAACATACCAACATACATTGGGTTACGGCTAATTTGATAAACACCACTTGTAACAAGACTCGCTGACTTTTCTGGAATTCGAGGATCAACGGTCGTGCCTTGCTTACGAAATTGATAAACCCCTAATAAAGCAAACATCACACCTGAAAATGCTATGAGTAGTGCTACAAAAGATGATGCAAAAAACGAGAAGCTAAAACTCATAAACAAGTCAGCTGTGCCCCACATCATCAACGCAATGATCAACAGCAGCACAACTGGGGGCACTTTTAATTCTAACTGATTCACACCAGCTCCCCTACTTTCAATGCCTTACCTCGACTAATTTGATGACACTGTGCTAAGAATAACTCGGCCGTTGCCATCGCATCAGTGAGGGCATGGTGCGAGCTATAATGCGGTAAGTTGTAGCGCTTACGGCATTCGCTAAGTGTTAAATCATCGTGCCCAATTTCGTGGCCTTGCTGGTGCAAGCGTTTTTTTTCAATAACGAAGGTATCAAGAATTAAACGCGCTTTTGCATCTAAACCAAGTGTTCTGCAGGCCTGTTTTAAAAACCCCCAATCAAGTGCCGCGTTATGAAACACTAAAATGCACTCACCAAAATGCTGATGCAGCTTGCCAAGAATGGTTTCGAGGCTTTCACCTGTATCTATGTCTTGTTTTGCAATACCATGATAAATCGGACTTTGCTCTAAGCTTTGCACGTCTTTATTTATTAAGTGCTGTGCACCGCTGAGTTTAATGCATTGATCTTCTATCATCACCCACGCCACCGAGACAATTTCGTGCTGGCGAGGATCAAGGCCCGTTAATTCCATGTCTATCACTACGTAGCGCTCTTTATAGGCATCGGCTGCCAAGAGTTGCTTGCGCGCTAAATACCGACTTAACCAGCGTTTAACCATACCCTCTCCTATAAACTACCGCGAGCAAACTTAAATGCGGCGGCTTGTTGCGCCTGCTTAACCAAATAAAATGCTTCTTTTAATTGATGTCGCTCCAATGAATTCAACGCATTTGGGTTAATACAGTTGCTAGGCAATCCTTCTTCGTTAATTTGCGTGCCCAAACGCAGTTGAGTTAGAAAGCGCCAACAGTCTTTTAAGTTATATAGGTCATCTTTATTGAGTAGCGAAAACTTCATTAACGCGTCGATACGCTCTTGCGTATTAGCACGCTGAATACCCGCTTTGAGGGAATATAAACGCACTATGTCGTTGATGATCACCACACCACGTTTTTTTAAGTCGAGGTATTTATGCTGCTTTTCGTCTTTCTCTAATTTAAATTGATTAAACAAACCAATGGGCACTGGGGTATTTTTAATGTCGCTCGCCATAGCCGCATAGAATAAGTCATTTTTAGAAATGCGTTTTAGCTGCTCGCAAAAGCGCGCATACAAGGTTGTGGAACCTTCAATAAACCGTAAATCAAAAAATATCTTACAATTGAGCATCGCCTCTGGTGTCGGTGAAGTGATCCACTTATGAAACTTTTCTGTCCAAGCATTAATGCCCATTCGACACGCTGCATTGCTCGCCATAATATTGCCAGGACAACGTTTTATACCGCACTCAATTAAATGCTCACAGACATACTCGCCCATGCGCTTAAAGTAATCATGTTGTTCGTCTGTTAAATCATCAGGTAGCAACAGGCCATTATCTTGGTCTGAATGCAGCGTTTGTTCTTCTCGTGCTTGTGAACCAAAACAAATAAAGCTAAAGCTGGTTGGTGCCGCGCCATTATCTTCTTGAAACAAACGGATCAAACGCGAAGTCAGTGCATCGGTTAAGCCACTTAATAATTTACCAATCAAGGAGATGTCATCAATATTGTTCGAAAAGCCTTTTAACAAGCCAGGTATCTCTTGCGAATAACGCTTTAAATCAACCACGCTGTGCGCTTTGTAAATTCGTCCAATCAATTGTACTGGGTCGCTTTTTTGCTGACGCAGCAAATCAGTACTGGTGAGCATACCTAGGGGTTTGTGATGTTCATCAAGCACAGGTAAATGGTGAATATTGTGCTTAAGCATTAAGTGTAGCGCCGAAAACACGCGGTTATTTTCAAAAATAAACTTGGGCTTACACGTCATGATGCTACTTACTGACTCTTGAGGGTCAACCTCATCAGCCAATACGCGGTTGCGTAAGTCTCTGTCGGTGACAACCCCAACGAGGCGATCATGTTCCGTTAACATAATCGACGAAACACCATGCTGTTTCATTTTTTTAGCGGTTTGACGAATACTTGCATCTGGTGCCAAGGTGACGGCTTTGCGATTCATCAATTCGCAAATTTTTTTCTCCGACCAACTGTCGTTTTGACTTTTATAATGAGACGACAATAAACGGTTTTTATGGGCGCGAACAAAGTACTGCTCAAACACTTTATACTCACGGCGTAAGTAATCAAATGCCGCTTGGTTTAGCATGTACACAATGCCTTCCTTTTGCACTGAAATGCTATTTTGAATTGCTTCGCCGGTTAACAGTGAAGGAAAACCAAAGTAATCGCCACTTGATAACTTAGTGATCACATCGCCTTTTGGGTCGACCAAATCATAATCGCCAGAGCGAATTAAAAATAATCTTAGATTATCTGAACTTAACCACTGATTTTGATTCTCACGGGTCAGATAAATAATATCGAGATGGTTTACAAAATACTCACTAGCAGCACCTTCGAGCTGATTAAATGGCGTTTGTTGCATCACAAATTGGGCGACTTCCTGTTGCTCGGTATTCATGGTCATTCTCGCTATAAAATAGAGACAATATCTACACTACCCCTGTTTGAAATAAATAAAAAGCCCGACTTAAGTCGGGCTTTTGAACTTCAAGAGTGTGTTCTCATTAAATGGTTTTATTAGTGCGCGTGTGCTGCGCTCGAACCTTTAGGGTTACGGATACCTTCAACCATTTCTTGGATTTCAACTGGTGTTTCAGCTGTTAGTTTCAGTACGATACCTGCAACTACAAAGTTAACAATCATACCAACTAGACCGATACCCTCAGGTGAGATACCAAATAACCAGTGTGCCGGTGCATTTAATTCAGGGCTTACGAACTTGAAGTAGATAATATAAGCCGCTGTAAATGTAATACCTGTCACCATACCCGCAATCGCACCTTCTTTATTCATCTTCTTAGAGAAGATACCCATAATGATGGCTGGGAAGAAGCTCGCCGCTGCTAAGCCGAAGGCAAAGGCAACAACCGAGGCCACGAACCCTGGCGGGTTAATACCAAAGTAAGCTGAAATCACAATCGCTATCATCGCTGCTAAGCGCGCAGCAAGTAGCTCTTGTTTATCGCTAATATCTGGTTTTAATGTACGTTTTAATAAATCGTGCGATACCGAGGTTGAGATTACCAATAGTAAGCCTGCTGTAGTTGATAGCGCTGCTGCGATACCACCTGCTGCAACCAATGCTACAACCCATGCTGGTAAGTCTGCAATCTCAGGGTTAGCAAGTACCATGATGTCGCGGTCAACTTTAACTTCGTTTGCGCTGTTTGGATCATCAATCTTACCTGCTGAGTAGAACATTTTGCCGTCACCATTTTTATCGTTAAAGGTGATTAGGCCTGTTCTTTCCCAGTTTTTAACCCATGCTGGTGCTTCAGCGTACTCTGTACCGCTACCGTCTTTACCGTTAATTGTATCAATCATGTTTACACGAGCGAATGACGCTACAGCAGGTGCTGTTGTATAAACGATTGCAATGAAAACAAGTGTCCATGCAGCTGAGATACGTGTGTCTTTAACACGAGGAACAGTGAAGAAACGAACGATTACGTGTGGTAAACCTGCAGTACCAACCATTAGCGCGCCGGTGATTGCGAATACATCAATCATGCTCTTCGAGCCTTCGGTGTATTGCGCAAAGCCAAGCTCGGTACTGAGTCCATCTAGTTTATCGAGTACAAACTGTCCTGAGCCATCGCTAAGGGTTGCCCCAAAACCTGTTTGTGGGAAGAAGTGACCTGTCATCATCATTGAAATGAAGATTGCTGGAACAAGGTAAGCAAATACGAGTACACAGTACTGAGCTACTTGCGTATATGTAATCCCCTTCATACCGCCTAATACCGCGTAGAAGAATACAATCACCATACCAATGTAAACACCGGTCTCAATATCTACTTCTAAGAAGCGAGAGAAAACCACGCCTACACCACGCATTTGACCTGCGATGTATGTGAAACAGATAAAGATAGCACATAAAATTGCAACAACACGTGCAGCTTGTGAGTAATAACGGTCACCAATGAAATCTGGCACCGTGAACTTACCAAACTTACGTAGGTAAGGAGCTAAACAAAGTGCAAGTAGTACATAACCACCTGTCCAACCCATTAGATATACACCACCGTCATAACCCGCAAACGAGATAATACCCGCCATTGAGATAAACGATGCCGCACTCATCCAGTCAGCAGCGGTTGCCATACCATTTGCTAGCGGCGGTACACCGCCCCCTGCAACATAGAATTCATTAGTTGACCCAGCACGAGCCCAGATTGCGATGCCGATATAAAGCGCGAAGCTTAAACCGACGATAATAAACGTGAGTGTTTGAACATCCATTGCTTAGCTCCTATTCGTCTACGCCATATTTTTTATCTAACGTATTCATTTTGAAAACGTAAACAAAAATCAAAGCAACAAAGGTGTAAATAGCGCCTTGCTGGGAGAACCAGAAGCCTAGTTTAAACCCAAAGAAACGTATCTCGTTAAGTACGTCTACTAGTAAAATGCCGAAGCCAAATGACACGACAAACCAAATTGCTAATAATTTAAATAGCAGTGCGAGGTTTTCCGCCCAATAAGCTTTTGCTTGTTCTTCATCTTTAAAAGCCATTTTTTATCCCCTTATGCATTACAAAAAAGTAATGAGTGGTATTAGTTGTCATTAACTAAGTTAGCAAGGGTTCTGATTTATGGAATTGAGACCATAGTCGTAACAGCTAGTTTACGTTTACGTAAACTGCAAAACACCATTTGTTAATGAATGGTAAAAAACAATAATTAACAACAACTTAACCTATAAAGATAAATTTGCGAAATAGCGAAAATAGTAAAAACGAATGATCTGCGACATTAGTCTAATAACAGCGAACAAAACACCACTATCTTTTAAATATCAATAACTTGCTATTTATTAATTTTTATTGCAAAAAATCTAGCCATCGAAATCGCACATAATTCTGGTAAGGTAGTGTTATTACAATAATTACTGAATTTAAACATGACAGCTGCGCTTTTATTTGTTGCACTCGCCTATATTGGCGTGTTGTTTTGGTTGGCAAATTGGGGAGACAAAACCACTCCTCTTGCAAAAAGAATTAGTCACCACCCATTTGTTTATTCTTTTTCATTAGGGATTTACTGTACGTCTTGGACTTACTACGGTTCAGTTGGTACAGCAGCCACCAGCAGTTGGAATTACTTACCTATTTTAATTGGCCCTGCGCTGCTATTTTTCTTTGGCCAAGGGTTTTTACGTAAATTAGTACTGGTCAGTAAAAAGCAGAATATCACCACTATCGCCGACTTTATTTCAGCTCGCTATGGTAAACGGCAAACCACCGCGATTATGGTAACCATTATCGCTTTATTAGCGACGATCCCTTATATCGCTCTGCAATTAAAAGCACTGAGTGGCAGCTTCTTATTATTACAAAACGACGATCGTATTTCGGGGTCTATGCTGGCCCTTTCAGCAACACTTATCATGGCAATGTTTGCGATATTTTTTGGTACGCGTAAAGTCGATGTAACTGAATATCGCTCAGGACTCATGCTGGCTGTCGCTTTTGAATCTATGGTGAAATTACTGGCATTGGTGGCCGTTGCTGGACTTGCTTTATACACATTATTTAATTTAAGTACGGTGCAAACCGAGCAGCTTACGGGCTCTATTTGGCAGCACTGGCATAACTTCGACTTTTTTAGCTTTAACTTTATCGGCCAGTCATTAATGGCCGCAGCGGCGATTATCTGTTTGCCAAGGCAGTTCCACGTAACTGTGGTCGATAACCAAGATAAACGCCATCTTTATACCGCTCGCTGGGCATTCCCCCTGTATTTGTTACTGACTGCTGCAATGATTTTCCCTATTGCAACGGCAGCTATACACCCTGGCATTGGCAGTGGCTTCTCACCAGATAGCTTTGTATTAGCCCTACCACTGATGCACGAAAACGCCTTTTTAACGACCTTTGTATTTATCGGGGGTCTATCTGCGGCTACAGCGATGATTGTTGTAGCCACACTCACGCTCAGCACCATGATCTCAAACGATGTAGTATTGCCGCTAATGCTGCGTCGTAAGTTTAAACGTAATCTCATCACTAGCAGCTATAAGTCGCAAATCCTGTTAGTAAGACGCTTCACAATTGCCGGCATTTTGATTTTGTCGTATTTCTACCAGCAATGGTTTGGTCATGGTAAAGCATTGGCTAGTATGGGTTTAGTGGCCTTTTCTTTGGTATCGCAATTACTTCCTGCCATTGTCGGTGGCCTATATTGGCGAAAAGGCCATGCTTATGGGGTTTATGCCGGATTATTAGCAGGCTTTATTTGCTGGGTTTTATTCTTAATGCTGCCTATTTTAGATGCGGGCAATACCTTAAACGCAGAGCTACAACAAACACTTATTACTCGTGGCACTCTAATCGCCTTGTTTGCCAATATTGGTTGTTACATTAGCTTTTCGCTCGGTGCAGATGAGCGTTTAATTGATAAAATTCAAGCTGCAGCCTTTGTAAACCCAAAAGAGCAAGCCGTATTCGCCAGACGCTTAAATAAAAACGTTAAAGCCACCGTTTACGATTTTAAAGTGCTGCTGCAAACCTTCTTAGGCGTGCAACGCTCGCAACAGGTGCTGGCTCACTTTGCGTTGTCGCATAACTTAGATGACAACAACGCGCATCCTGAACCTGAGTTTATCGCTTATTGTGAACGCGCCTTAACCGGTGTGCTTGGTGCCTCTTCAGCACAAGCGCTGATCCACACGGTTGCCTCTGGTAAACGCATGGCCTTTGAAGAAGTGGTTAACTTTTTTGATGAAACCACGCAAGCCCTGCAATTCAATCAAAACTTACTATTTACATCTCTTGAAAACCTCAGTCATGGTATTTCAGTTGTAGATAAAGAGCTTAATTTAGTGGCGTGGAATAAGCGCTACGCAGAGATGTTTGCCTACCCAGATGACTTTCTTGAAGTAGGCCAACCAATTGAAGATGTGCTTAGGTACAATGCCGAGCGTGGTGAATGTGGTCCCGGTGAAGTTGAGCGCCATGTAGAGAAGCGTGTACAGCATCTTAAAAACGGCACGCCCCATCACTTTATTCGCCACCGCCGTAATGGCCAAGTTTTCGAAATGATTGGTAACCCACTGCCAGATGGCGGCTTTGTAACAAGTTTCTCTGACATTACTGTGCATATCGAAACGCAAAATGCGCTTGAAGAAGTAAACATGGACCTTGAAAACCGTATTGAAGCGCGTACTCAAGAAATCCGTACTATCAATAAAGATTTACAAGCACAAATCGATAGCCGAGTACAAACTGAGCAAGCACTTACTTTAGCTAAAAAAGAGGCAGAACAAGCTAATGACAGTAAAACACGATTTTTAGCCTTAGCTAGCCACGATATTTTACAACCGCTGAATGCGGCGCGTCTGTACCTTGCAGCCATTGATGATAAAACCCTATCGAGCAACAACTTAAATAACTTTGAAAAGCTTGGCGCAAGTTTAGATTCGACAGTCCATTTGATGTCGGCGCTGTTAGAAATTGCCAAGCTTGAGCAAGGGGCAATGACCCCTACTCCACGCCACTTTAGTATTGATGACATACTTGCCCCGCTGAAAAATGAATACGCCATTATGTCGAGCGAAAAAGGCTTAAAACTGACGGTGCGTTCAAAAGGAATTATTGTTCACAGTGATATCACTTACTTACGACGAATTATTCAAAACTTAGTGTCAAATGCGGTTAAATACACCGATAGTGGCCGAGTTTTAATTGCTTGTCGCAAACGCAAACACCATTTACGAATTGAAGTATGGGACACAGGCCCTGGCATTACAGAAGTAGAGCAAGCGAAAATCTTTAATGACTTTTATCGTATTGAAGCCGATGATAACAAAGGGGTGGGTCTTGGCTTAGGAGTTGTAAAACGAATGGCCGACTTACTCTCTTTACGTTTAGATGTAAGCTCAACGCCTGGCAAAGGTAGCCGCTTTAGTATTGAAGTACCTTATGGTGAAAGCCAGTTTATTCAACAAAAAGAGGCGCCTAAAAAAGGTGTTGAGAACCGCAGTGCGATGAATATTATTGCGGTGGATGATGACCCTGAAAACCTTAATGCCATGGCAAGCCTATTGCAAAAATGGCAGGCAAATTATCAACTCTTTGATCAAGTTGAAACCGTGATGGCCTATGCCAAAGAGCACCGAGCGCCCGATGTGATCTTAATGGATTATCAGTTGGGTCATGATTGCGATGGGATAACGCTTATTAAAACCCTAAGAGAAATTTGGCAAAGCCCTGTGCCTGCGATTTTAATCACAGCGGTGCGTGATGAAGCGTTAAAACAACAAACCAAAGCTGAGCAAATTCATTACCTTAGTAAACCCGTTAAGCCCGCAAAACTCAAAGCACTGCTTAATCACAGTGCTTAACAATACCACTTAAGGCAAAGCAGTAGGCTTTGCCTTAAATTTTTGGAACAACCAGCTAAGTGCCACTAACGACAAGCCTAAGCCGATAAACGAAATAGCTCGAAGTAATCCAGTTAAGTTTGCCATATCAATCAAAAACACTTTTAACACCACCAGCGCCAATAAGCCAAGGCCGAGCTTTTGTAATACCGTAATAGCTCTTAACTGCCCCGCCACAACCACCAAGGCACCGATAACAAGCCAAACTAAAGAATAACTGTAAAGCTCGGCATCTGAGGTTGGCAAAGCAATATTTATAAACTCGCCTTGCCAGTTATGGCGAATTTCCGCATTGATATATAAAACACTCATCACACCCGCAAGAGCTGTAAACAGCTTTTGTAAATAGTGCTGAGATTGAGTTAGTCGGCTTGCCCAAATTGCAATACAGGCAGGGACTAACCAAAGTAATAATAGCCAGTTAATAATCGGCCAACTGCCTATATTTATCGGCTCAAAAAACGGATTTACTGCGGTAAAGCTTTTCAGCACTAACAAGCCACTCAATGTTAATAACGCAAAACCTGCTACTTGATAGAGCTTAGCTAATTGCGCAGTAAAGCGTGAACGCAGTAAATAAACACAACCCAAGATGCCCCAGCTACAGGTTAATAAAATATGCTCATACACAGACAAGCTCTCAAAATCAGGGTAGCGCCCCACCAACTGATAGCTCGTCTCTGTGGTAATAAATAAAGCAATACAATGAAGCACCGCACCTTCTAGCCACACCCGAACAGATTGCAGCTGCCAGTGCCTCGCCGCTAAGTAAAATAAGCAAGCGCATACTGGGTACACAACCAAACTCCAATGCACACCGAGCAGCAGCGCATCACTATAATCAGCTGACCAAGGGGCAAAACTTAACCTAACAAGTAAAGCACCAACTAAACCTTTAAGCGGCCAAGTCGGAATGCTGAGTGCATGTTTATTAACATAAAAACTAATCAACAATACTTGCGCAGCAAGCGCTAAGGTTAAGCTACTGCCTTCAAGGAGCATGGTTAATGCCAAACTAATATTGGCATTGCCGCCAAGCCAGTAACTAAATACCCGCATTGGGTTCGTGCTGTTAATTGATAACTTAAATAACCAAGCAGACAGTGCGAGTAATACAAAGCACCAAACCGGGTATGCCGTCGTTAAGGCATGATCGGGCGTGATGACATATAAGCAACTAATAATCACAAAGCCTGAAAGTGAAGCGAGTAAGGTAAAGCCAAAGCGTTTAGGGTATTTACGGCCAAATAAAAACCCATAGCCAGCAAACAAAGCAATAAAAAACAGCCCTGCTCCGTAGTTTTGCCGAAATACAAAAAGTTGCTCAGAATAATCAACAGCATTGTGTTGCCCTATGAGCAAACACACCACACTGACGACAGCTATTATCAGCCAATGATCCCATGCACTGTTTTTTAATACCAAAAACAACAGTAAAGCCACTAACGACAACATACTAAGCTGCCAAGTAAGCAGTTGGTTACTGCTCATGAGTAAAAGATAAAGTGGCACGACAACAGCTATCAACAAAGGGTTGTCGGGTAGTTGTTTAAGTAGCGTTTTGAAGCGATGTGGGCGGTGTTCAATTTGCTTAATACTCAGCCCAAGGCGTGGAATAGCAATTAACAATACGATGCTAAATAGAGCATACAGATTAATAAACCAGTGCAGGTTTTTAGCTGCACTCATCGCAACTAGGTAATACCAGCCTAAATGACCCGCCCATAACAGATACCACAACCAATGCCGTTTTACGTAATGCGCAACTAGCGAAGCTGATACACTGACAAACGCAACATAAGTTAGCAGTGCTATAAAGTCATTGCTCCCGGTATTAACCCAAACCGGCACGCTGTAGGCGCCAATAATGCCAATGACTGCTAGCACTGGACCAAAACGCAGTGCCATCCAGCTTGCTGCTACAGAAACTAAGGTTAAAATGCTAAATGCAGGTAACGCTTGGAGTAAGCCATAATGGCTATAGGCCAGCAAGGTCAATGCAAAACAACTAATAAAACCACCACTTGCCAGCGCTGCGGGAATATAGTTGCTAAACCCATCAAAAATAATACCTTTGCGATGTAAAACCTCAGCCGCGACAATTAAGCTCAAACCAAAAATAGCGCCAAGCGTAAGTCGCATGGTTTCAGATAATAAGCCTGCCTCCAGTGAATAGCGGGCCAAAAAGATACCGCCAAAGGCAAGGGCAACTGCTCCTACCCAAGTTAGCCAATTGGCTTTGATTTGTGTAACGAGTTGGCTGACTAGCGGATTTAAAGTCGCAGGCTTGGGTTTTGTTAGCTCTGGCTTCTTAGTGATTGCCTCAATTGGCTTACTAATGAATACAGGCTCTGGTTCAGATTTTGCAATGTCAGTCAGATCGTCGTTTGAATTATCAAACTGGTTTGCAGTATTTTTTTGTGGATGATGACTATATGTCGCGTTAAGTTTTACTCGAAGAGCTGCCACTTCTCGCTTTAAACTAGAGAGTTGAAAAAAGGCAAAAATACCCGCAATTGAGCCACCTATAACAACTAGTGCAAGTAATACTAGTAACGCAATACCGCCATCCATACCCTCTCCTTGTGTACGCTTTAAACAAAAAAGCAAAAAGCCTTAATTGTTTATACAATAAACACTTAGCAAGAGTAAAGAAACAACGATATTGCGTTTTAGCCGGTTAAGACTGTTCAGTCACCGTGCGCTCTAAGGTCATTTTGTAACCTGAATCAGTGGTTTCATCGTGTTCAATCACCAAGATATAGTTACCTTCTTCAGTAAAATCCATATCGCTTTGTTGTAAAAGCACAATCTGTTGGCCGTTATCTTCAAACACCACATAGGTTGTATAAACTTCATTATCAACCACCTGCTCTTGTTGGTCGTATTGATCTAACCCTTCAACAACATTGCTAGTATCTTCAACCGTTTCACCATTGAGGGTGAAGTACACATCAACCTCGTCAATTTCTTGCCCTGCATAGCTATCAATTAAGTTAACCACAGTAACTGCATGGCTGTAGCTGCTTGGAGTTAGGTTTTCTTCAATGGTCATCATACGAGGGCCGTAATCTTTGTCATTGTAGAAAAGACCAACCGCACTTTGCTCACGTTCTAATGTCATTAAGAAGTTATCTACAATCGTGTCACCCGCTTCATCTAACATGGCGACGCTGTAACTATTTGGCGACATGCTCATGTATTCAGAGTAACTATCGTTGCTAACAACTTCGGTGTTAGTAGCCGTTGTGCCTCGGGTTACTTTAAACTGGGTTTGCGTGTACTCATCGATAGTATTGATAAAACGCAGCTGACCTTGCGCGTCTTGGTGGTTCAGTTGTGTTACAGAGCTACTAGCCGTTACGACATCAAGCGTAATACCATCTTCTTCTGTTGCATAACTTGGACGGATCATCGCCATGTACGTTGCTTCATCATTAAAGTACACGGTTGGTGATTCAAAAATCACATCTGTGCTACCGCTAGCGGTAATATAAATAGTGTAATAACCTTCCTCAAGCGTCGCTAATTCTGGTTCAACGAGGTATTGCGAAGTCATTAATAACTCAGCGGTATCAAATAAACCGTCGTCGGTAGCAACGTATACATCGTAAAGGTTATCTTCACCAACGATATTAAAAAAGCCAACATTGAATTCATCTTCATCGCTTGACGTCGGCACACTGAGCTCTGTAAACGTTGGTTCCGCAAAATCGCCATTCATTACTAGCAGCTGAGTTTGATCATTTTTAATTTTGATGGTTTCTTCATCGATAGTGATATAGCTATCGTTGGCATCAACATATTCAAAACTTAAATCATACTCCCCCGAACTGTAGTTATGACGAGTTGATACATCACCAAAATCTGCGCCCGAACGTTCAGTGTCATCAACAAATAAACGCGTGTATGGGCTGTTGTAAGAGCCATTGTACAGTTGCACATAGCCACTGTTGCTACTGCTGCTGTCGTCGCTTGAACAGGCAGCCAGTACCGAAAGCAAACTTGAGGCAACAATTGTTTTAAGCAGAGTGCTTTTCATGGAATTTTTTCCTTATTGTTTGTAATACCCCATTCTGACTCGAATAGTGCGAAAAAATTCTATGTTTTACAAACTATTACCTTCACTTACAGTTGCTTACGATAAAGTTAAAAAGTGTAGAAAATGATGTAGAAAAGCACTCAATTAATCATAATTATGGACAGAAAATCACATTTATAGTGAAAGCAGTTTACTTTTACACGAAAAGTAAATAATGATTACATTTTAGGCGCTTATACAATCAAATCAGATAAATTATTAGATAGTTAAATTTGCGCTATGCAGCACAAAAAAATTAGCAAATAATGGTGTTCACACAAACGGGATTAGAATGAGGACTATGAACACGATTTTAACCACACAATGCGATGATGATGTTGGTCTAATTGCCAAGATCACCGGCCTTTGTCATCAGCATAATTTAAATATCACACGTAATAACGAATTTGTAGATAAAGACGCTAAACGCTTTTTTATGCGTACAGAGTTAAGCGGCGTTATATCAGAGGACTTTTTACCAAGCCTTGCTGAGCTACTTCCTGATGGCGCAGAGCTTGCCCTGCACAGCAGCGAAAAAACGAAAGTGGTATTACTTGCTACCAAAGAAGCGCACTGTTTAGGTGGGGTATTACTTAAGCAATTCGAAAAAGCCTTAAACATCGAAGTATTAGCTGTAATTGCTAACTACGCCGACTTAGCGCCACTGGCTGCAGGCTTTGATGTGCCATTTCATGTGGTATCGCACGAAGGCTTAAGCCGTGCGGAGCATGATCAACAAGTCGGTGATTTAATTGCCAGTTATCAGCCTGATATCATCGGCCTTGCTAAATATATGCGTATTTTAAGCCCTGAATTTGTGGCGCGCTTTGAAGGTAAGATTATTAATATTCACCATTCATTTTTGCCTGCCTTTATTGGTGCAAAGCCTTACCATCAGGCATTTGAGCGCGGTGTAAAGATTATTGGCGCGACCGCTCACTTTGTTAATAATGAGCTTGATGAAGGGCCGATTATTTTACAAGATGTGACGCATGTCAGTCATGCGGATACCGCAGAGATGATGGCAAAAATGGGTAAAGATGTAGAGAAAACAGTGTTCTGCAAAGCGTTGCAACTCGCATCTGAACATAAACTGTTTATCAATGGAAATCGAACCGTGGTGTTCGCTTAAGCAATAAAATGAAGAGGCTGAATGGCCTCTTTATTATTTTTATTATCTTTTGTTATGCCGACTCAATAGGCTCTAATTGTAACTTAGAGGCAATTAATACCGCTTGAGTACGGTTATACACACCTAGCTTTCTAAAAATTGCTGTAATGTGAGCTTTAACGGTTGCTTCAGAAATATGTAATTCGTAAGCAATCTGTTTGTTTAACAAGCCTTCGTGCAAGTATTGCAACACCTTGTATTGCTGCGGTGTCAGTGAAGCCACTTGCGCTGCAATTTCTTTGTCTTCGCCATCTACGGCAGCCACTTTATCTTTAAGTTCAAGTGGAAGCCAAACATCGCCTTCAAGTATGTGGTTGATTGCCAGCGCAATATCATCTGATGAAGATGATTTAGGAATAAATCCCATCGCACCATAACCCATTACTTTAGAAACTACATTGATGTCTTCGCTGCCAGAAACAACAGCTATTGGTAAGCTTGGATAGTCTTCGCGAATGCGAATAAGGCCGTATAAATCGCCATTGCCTGGCATGTGAAGGTCTAGTAGTAAGATATCAAGATCTTCTTGCTCGCTCAGCACCTGCAAAGTGGTATCAAAGTTTTCCGATTCAAACACTTCTAAATCAGCGAACTTAGCACTCAATGCCCCTTTCAGTGCTTCACGAAATAACGGATGATCGTCCGCTATTAAAAACTGACTCATGGTTCACTCCTAATAAATTCGGCTGACACCTATTTCTAAGTGACAGCCGATATACTACGTTTAGAATCAACTTCTAATCAAGTTTTTAACGCGATTTTAACGATTTAATCGGTTTTCGATTAGCTCATCAACAACGCTTGGATCGGCTAGTGTAGAGGTATCACCAAGCTGTTGGTGCTCATTTGCCGCAATTTTACGTAAAATTCGACGCATGATCTTACCAGAACGAGTTTTCGGTAAACCTGGAGACCATTGGATCATATCTGGTGATGCAATTGGGCTTAACTCTTTACGAACCCAGTTACGGACCTCTTTGGTTAGTTCATCGCTTACTACAACACCCTCATTTGGAGTGATGTAAACATAGATGCCCTGACCTTTAATATCATGCGGGTAACCCACTACAGCCGCTTCTGCTACTGCTTCGTGAGCAACCAATGCACTTTCGATTTCGGCAGTACCTAGGCGGTGACCTGATACATTTAGTACGTCATCTACACGGCCTGTGATCCAGTAGTAGCCATCTTCATCACGGCGACAACCATCACCTGTGAAGTACACACCTGGGTATGCTGAGAAATAGGTTTGTTCAAAACGCTCATGGTCGCCATACACTGTACGAGCTTGTGATGGCCAGCTATCTAGAATAACAAGGTTACCGTCAACCGCGCCTTCGAGTGTATTACCTTCAGCATCAAATAAGGCTGGTGCAATACCAAAGAATGGACGAGTTGCCGAACCTGGTTTCATATCTGTCGCACCTGGTAATGGTGTGATCATGATGCCACCAGTTTCTGTTTGCCACCACGTATCTACGATTGGACAGTTTTCATTACCGATGTGCTCGTAATACCATGCCCACGCTTCAGGGTTAATCGGCTCACCTACAGAACCCATGATACGTAAACTATTTCGTGTTGAAGTCGCTGTTGGCTCATCGCCTTTCGCCATTAATGCACGAATAGCTGTTGGTGCTGTATAAAGGATAGTCACGTTATGTTTATCAATCACTTCACCCATACGGCCCGCCGTTGGGTAAGTTGGCACACCTTCAAAAACCACTTGCGTGCAGCCATTCACTAATGGACCGTAAGCAATGTAGCTGTGACCTGTGATCCAGCCCACATCGGCACTACACCAGAAAATATCGTCTTCTTTAAGATCAAACACATATTCATGTGTCATCGATGCATAAACGAGGTAACCACCAGTAGTATGAACCACCCCTTTTGGTTGACCCGTTGAGCCTGAAGTGTAAAGAATGAAAAGCGGATCTTCTGCATTCATTGGCTCTGGCTCACACTCAGCTGGTAAGTCAGCTACAAGCTCATGCCACCAAATATCATGGCTATTCCATTCAATTTCACCACCTGTTAGTTGATGAACAATAACGTGCTCAACGGTGGTTACTGAGTCTTGTGATACCGCTTCATCAACATTTGCTTTCAGTGGTACGCAGTTACCAGCACGACGACCTTCGTCTGATGTAATCACCACTTTAGCGCCAGAGTCATTAATTCGGTCAGCAATCGCTGATGGAGAGAAACCACCAAATACCACAGAGTGAATCGCACCAATACGCGCACACGCTTGCATAGCGTAAATAGCTTGCGGTGTCATAGGCATATAAATAGCAACGCGATCACCTTTTGATACGCCTAACTTTTTAAGGCCATTGGCTAATTTTGCGACTTCGTCGTGAAGCTGTTGGTAGCTGATATTTTCGCTGTGTTCAGGGTTATCGCCTTCCCAAATGAGGGCTGTTTTATCGGCTTTAGTGGCAAGGTGGCGGTCAATACAGTTATAAGATGCGTTAAGTTGGCCGTCTTCATACCAGCGAATGCTGATGTGGCCTTTGTCGAATGAGGTGTTCTTTACTTTATTATAAGGAGTTGACCAATCAAGGCGTTTACCGTGCTCTCGCCAAAATCCTTCAGGGTCATCAATAGATTGCTTATACAGTGTATTATATTTATCGTTATCAACTAATGCTGCATTCTTGATATGCGCTGGTACTGGATAGATACTTTCTGACATTGTTGTCGTCTCCATTTTAATTACTTGCCTACGGCCTGCTTCAAGGATCACTCAGCAAAGCCCCTGAAAGTATTAGACCTTAGTTGTATATCTTGTCATTTCACAAAAAACTTCTAAATCGCCTTCTATAATCTAGTCCAATGTACGCCGGTAAGCGATTTTGAACCACTTACCACCTTAGTCTAATAGACCAATAGATAATTGAGAGAAGTCATTTCTTAAACAACAGTGATACAACAACATTAATGCAATCAACAAGTAGCTTCGACAGGAATACACATTATGACAACAACAAAAGTAACCGCATTAAAAACACTGACAGCTTCAGCTGTTTTATGTGCACTTGCAGGTACCGCTAACGCTGCAACCATTGGCAACACAGACGTTTCTTATGGTGGCTATGTAAAACTTGATGCCATGTGGAGTGATTACTCTGCTGGCGTACCAGCTGGTGGTAGCATTGGCCGTGACTTCTATGTCCCTGGTACAACACCGGTAGGCGCAGACAGTGACAGCGATGCAGTATTCGACATGCATGCACGCCAATCTCGCTTTAGCCTTGGCACAGCAACTAAGCTAGATGATGGCAAAACGATTAATACCAAAATCGAAATCGACTTTATTGCTTCAGCACCAGGCGGTAACGAACGTGTCAGTAACTCTTACGCACCACGTATTCGCCAAGCATTTGTAACTTATGATGGTTGGCTATTTGGTCAAGCATGGTCAAACTTCCAAAACGTTGGTGCATTGCCAGAAACACTTGATTTCGTTGGTCCTGCTGAAGGTACTGTGTTCGTGCGTCAAGCACAGGCACGCTACACTACAGGTAACTGGTCATTCTCTTTAGAAAACCCTGAGAGCACTGTTACAGTAGGCGGTGCACGTGTTGCCACTGATGATGCATCAATGCCTGACTTTACAGCACGTTATGCGCACAAAGCTGATTGGGGTGAATTAGTATTTACCGGTCTTGCTCGTCAATTAACTTACAAACAAAATGGCATTGATGCAGATACATCATCGTTCGGTATCAGTGCATCTGGTAAAGTTAATTTTGGTCAAAACAACTTAAAATTCATGCTAACCCAAGGCTCAGGTCTAGGCCGTTACATTGGTTTAAACGTAGCAAATGGTGCTGTGCTTGACGGTGATGATTTAGACGCGA
Source organism: Pseudoalteromonas sp. S4492 (assembly GCF_005886115.1). Taxonomy (NCBI): domain Bacteria; kingdom Pseudomonadati; phylum Pseudomonadota; class Gammaproteobacteria; order Alteromonadales; family Pseudoalteromonadaceae; genus Pseudoalteromonas; species Pseudoalteromonas sp. S4492. Next base: position 2,898 of record NZ_PNCP01000086.1, on the reverse strand, counting down.
TTGATTCAACATCGGGTTTCATTGCTTATCAACAAAACTGGAACAGCCAATGGCGTTCAACTTTCCTTTATTCATTCTTCTCAGCTGATAACAACACAGACTTACTTGCTGTATCTGGCGACCCAACTAAAACGAGCCAAAGCTACAGTGCGAACCTTTTATACTCACCTGTTAAAAAGCTAACCTTTGGTGTTGAATTTAAACATGCGGAGCGTGAGCTTGAAAGTGGTACTGATGGCGATATGGATCGTCTGCAGTTCTCTGCAAAATACGTATTTTAAGATTTAAGCTTATTTTACTTCCTGAAGCGGCTTCGGCCGCTTTTTTTATTTCTGCTTTTTATTTACAGTGATCCCCTTTTAGCTTTTTGCAAACCATAATTCACTAAAACAGAAAAGTCTAATTGCAAATTATTTTCATTTAGATTAAATTACGCATTAATTTCACTATTCATTGAACTAATTGGAACTTTGCATGTCATCAACAACATTTTTGCGCTTATCTCAATTAAGCCTAGTGACCTCAGCACTTTTAAGTGGCCACGCTTTTGCAGAACAACAAAAAGAAGAACAAGCAATTGAAAAAATTGCCGTGTATGGCCAGCATCATAAAAACTACATCACAGAAGAAGCACAATCAGCGACCAAATTAGGGCTAACCATTAAAGAAACACCACAGTCAATCTCTGTTGTTTCACGTGCATTAATGGATGACTTTTCACTCGATAACCTTAATGCTGTGTTAGAAAGCACACCGGGTGTGACGGTTGAGCAAATCGAAACTGACCGTACTTATTTTAAAGCTCGCGGGTTTGAGATCACCAACTTCCAAGTTAATGGCATGGGCATGCCACAAGATAACGGTTCAATCCAAGGTACTCTTGATACGTCTATTTTTGATAGTGTTGAAATTGTACGTGGTGCCAATGGGTTAATGACAGGTGCGGGTAATCCATCAGCAACCGTGAATATGGTTCTAAAACGCCCTACTTACCAAACACAAGTTAATGCGTCTGTATCGTATGGCTCTTGGGACAACAAGCGTTTAGAGCTTGACGCTTCAACTGCTATCAACGAAAACCACGCTGTACGTGCTGTATTCACCAAGCACAAAACCGAGTCATACCTTGACCGTTACGAGCAAGATAAAACAATTTATTACCTAGCCTACGAAGGTCAGCTAACTGACAGCACAGTAGTCACTGCAAACTACGTAAATCAAAAGAAAGATGCTGACAGCCCACTTTGGGGTGCCTTACCGCTTTATTACAGCGATGGTTCAGCAACAAACTTTGATGCTTCAACCAGCACTGCGTCTGATTGGTCTTATTGGAATAATACAACTGAGCAGTTGTTCTTATCAATTGAGCAAGCAATTACCAATACTTGGTTCTTAAAAGCCAGCTACGCACACCTAGAAAATGAGCAAGACTCAGAGCTTTTCTATGTTTATGGTACACCTGATAGAGAAACAGGTCTTGGCTTAACGGGTTATGCGAGTGAATATGACCACAAAGATAAGCACGATATTTTAGATATTTACGCAACGGGTAAATTTGATTTATTTGGTATGGAACATGATCTGTCGTTTGGTGTAAACCAAGCAGATATGGATAACAAAGATAAATCATTGTATGACTACACTACAGGCAATGGTTTCCCTGCAATGCCAGAGCTAGGTGGTTGGGATGGTGTTGCGCCAGTGCCAACACTTACCGATGGTTTAACAGGTGCTGATATCACCAGCCGTCAACGCTCAGCGTATATTTCAACACGTATCCGTGCAACTGACTCATTCAGTGTTTTAGCGGGTGTGAGCCAAGTAAATTGGGAAACTGAAGGGGCCTCTTACGGCGTAGCAAAAGACAAAGACACTGACCAAACCGTGCCTTACTTCGGTGCTGTGTATGATATCAACGAAAGCTTATCAACTTACGCAAGCTATACAGAAACCTTTGTTCCACAAACAGAGCGTGACATCAATGGCGATTACTTAGACCCAATCACAGGTAAAAGCAGTGAAATTGGTGTAAAAGCGCAGTTACTTGATGACAATTTATTTGTCACTGTTGCTTATTTTGACGCTAAACAAGTAGGCCTTGCGATTGCCATTCCTGATTCATTACCTGATGACACTCGTTACTATGGCGCAGATGGCATTAACAGCGACGGTATTGAAGTAGAGCTTAGTGGTCAAATCAACGAAACGCTAAGTGCGAGCTTTAGCTACAGCAACCTAAACATTGATGGTGATGAATTAGTAAAAGACTACACGCCTGAAAACCAGTTCAAACTTGCTGTCACTCATAAAGTGCCTGAGATTGATGGTTTAACCTTTGGCTTAAACTATCGTTGGCAAGACGATACAAAACGCGTACAAGTGCGTGATGCGGCAACAAATGCTGCACTTATCACTACTACGCAAGATGCTTACGGCCTATTAAACCTAATGGCAACCTACGATATTAATGACAATATGAGCGTTAACTTGAACGTTAATAACGTGACCAACGAAAAATACATCCACAGCCTTTTCTGGGCACAAGGTTATTACGGCGCACCACGTAACTACTCAGTGTCTTTCAACTGGCAGCTGTAAGCTTTGAGCTAGAAGCTGAAAGTTTTAAGCTTTAAGTACATGAAAAGCCGCATCATATGCGGCTTTTTCATGAAAGAGTTGCAAGAGTAAAGTTACAGGCACTATCGAGTATTCTGACAGCTTTAATCGACACGAAACCATTGAATACCGCCAACAATGTAGTGATTAAACGCGATATAAAATCGCTGCTACAAACTACTGCCTGATCCTGTAACGGCAGTTTGTCCCGCTTCAAAACGCTTTACTCTTGCTAACTTTACTCTTGCTAACTTTACCCTTTCTAACTTTCCCCTCTCTAAC
>NZ_PNCP01000085.1:0-14736 GCF_005886115.1 Pseudoalteromonas sp. S4492 | reverse complement strand
AAAAAATTAAGAAGATTCCGCAAGCGCGACTAGTGATAGTACGCGCTTTTCTTTTGCCTACAATTTAGTAAAGAGTTATACCAATTCGCTTAATTAAGTGGTCTATTTTGAGGCAATAAAACCTCGTCGATAACAAGGCAAAAATTTCGTTATTTAGTTGTTCTAAATCAGTAATTTTTAACGCAGGTAGCGACAGGTTTAATCCCTCAAAATGATTAAGTATTATTGCGGATTGGTACTATTACTCCGGTCGCCCCTTATTTCGCTTACCTAGTAGGTAGGCATCTCTGAACTTAATAAAATGCTGTTCTAGCTTTTGAGTAGCGTCTTTCTCACCCGCAAGCGCAAGTACCATAATAGCCACCTCAGCGGTGCCAAGTTGATGTTCGTGTGGAGCTACACGTAATCGATAATCCGAAAGTTTTTCAGGTGTGATTGAAAGCACAGGTAAATTATCCAGATAAGGACTTTTACGGATCATTTTCTTTGCTTCGCGCCAAGTACCATCTAAGAAGATAAACAACGGACGCTTACCTTCAACAGGAGTTACCTCGGTGATCACCCGCTCTTCGTCGTCAACATCGCTGGCAGGGAAAATAACCATAGGTTGATACTGAGGATCTGCCAACAAGCTTAGTAAGGCATCATCAGGATTCGTTCGATCCCATTTAAAGGCATAGTTTTCTGGCACGATTTCAGCAATTAAACGGCCAGTATTTGACGGCTTAAAACTCTCATTGTGATACATAAGTAAACAGACTGCGGCATCGCACTTTGCCTGCTCAACGCCTTCACAAATACAATAGTGCTCGGCTAATAAACATCGCTCACAACGTGTTAGTTTTGCTCCTCGCGCTTTAAATTCACGACGAGACTCAGCCATTTGTTGAGTGCGAAGCACTAACACGGAATTATTTGAGATAGTAACCACTGTATTTACCAGAAAATTAAACGGCGCGTATTGTAGCTAAAAATATAGGGAATAGATATTAATCTAAGTTTTAAGCTACAAGCTACAAGCTACAAGCTACAAGGAACGAGTGAAATCTGATGGTTTGTTGTTAAAAACAAAAAACCCAGCCAAAGCTGGGTTTTTAAAACGATTAGTCAAAAGAACTTACTTCTTTTTAACTGCTTTTTTGTTTGGAAGGTCAGTGATTGAACCTTCGAAGATTTCAGCAGCTAGACCGATTGATTCGTTTAATGTTGGGTGAGCGTGAATAGTTAACGCTAGGTCTTCACCGTCTGCGCCCATTTCAACTGCTAAGCCGATTTCACCTAGCATTTCACCTGCGTTGATACCAACCATAGCACCACCGATAACACGACCTGAGTCTTTATCGAAGATTAGCTTAGTTTGGCCTTCAGTACGTGCTGAAGCGATTGCACGACCAGAAGCAGCCCAAGGGAATACAGCAGTTTCGATGCTTAAGCCTTGCTCTTTAGCTTCTTTCTCAGTTACACCAACCCATGCGATTTCTGGATCTGTGTATGCGATTGAAGGGATGCACTTAGGATCGAAGAAGTGTTTCTGACCAGAGATAACTTCTGCAGCAACATGACCTTCGTGAACCGCTTTATGTGCAAGCATTGGTTGACCAACGATATCACCGATAGCGAAGATGTGACCAACGTTTGTTTTAAGCTGCTTATCAACATTGATGAAACCACGCTCATCAACATTAACGCCTGCTTTATCAGCGTCAACAAGCTTACCGTTAGGTGTACGACCTACTGCAACAAGTACTTTGTCGTAACGTACTGCGTCAGCTGGTGCATTTTTACCTTCGAATGAAACGTATAGACCGTCTTCTTTCGCTTCAACACCAACAACTTTAGTAGAAAGCATTACGTTGAACTTGTCTTTAACGTAACGTTGGTAGATTTTGATAACGTCTTTATCAGCTGCTGGAACTAATTGATCAGCAAACTCAACTACGTCAATTTCAGAACCTAGCGCACGGTATACAGTACCCATCTCAAGACCGATGATACCACCACCTAAAACAAGTAGTTTCTCAGGAACGTCTTTAAGCTCTAGTGCACCTGTTGAGTCAATTACACGGTCATCTTCAGGGATGAAAGGTAAGTTAACAGGTTGAGAACCTGCTGCAATAATAGCATTGTCAAAAGTGATTGTTGTTGTACCGTCAGTACCTTCAACAGCAATTGTGTTGCTGCCTGTGAATTTACCGTAACCGTTAACAACTTTCACTTTACGCATTTTAGCCATGCCGTCTAGGCCGCCAGTTAATTGACCGATTACAGACTCTTTCCAAGAACGGATTTTGTCTAGGTCGATTTCAGGCTTGCCAAAAGTAACGCCGTGAGATGACATTTCTGCAGCGTCATCGATCACTTTAGCTACGTGTAAAAGTGCTTTTGAAGGAATACAACCCACATTTAGACATACACCGCCCAATGTGTTGCGAGATTCTACCAATGTTACTTCTAAGCCCAAGTCAGCAGCACGGAAAGCCGCAGAATAACCACCAGGACCACCGCCTAGTACAACAACTTGAGTTTTTAATTCGTTGCTCATGCTATTACCTTAAATGTTTGAACGGGACACTGCCCCTATGTTTAACTGCCATGTTTCTGCAAGGCAGAAAGGGAGAGCAGATATCTATACCAAGATTGTTCTATGGCAAAGATTGTATCATTGCCAATGGTAAAAATCCCAGCAAAAAACACCTTGCTGGGATTTGATTCTTATAATTTACGAGACGATTACATCACTAGTTGACGAATATCGCTCATGTAGCTTGCTAGCGTCACAGTAAAGCGTGCTGCTAGGGCACCGTCAATAACCCTATGGTCGTATGACATTGATAATGGAACCATTAATTTAGGTTCAAACTCTTTGCCATTCCACTTAGGTTTCATTTCTGACTTAGATACACCTAAGATAGCAACTTCAGGCGCATTCACAATTGGCGTGAACGCTGTACCACCGATACCACCAAGGCTTGAGATTGTGAAACAACCGCCTTGCATATCTGATGACGTTAGCTTGCCGTCACGTGCTTTCGCAGAAATTTCCATTAACTCACGAGAAAGCTCAATGATGCCTTTCTTATCTACATCTTTGAATACTGGAACAACCAAACCGTTTGGCGTATCAACAGCAACACCGATATTGATGTACTTCTTCAAGATTAAGCTTTCGCCATCTTCAGACAGTGAAGAGTTAAACGTTGGGAATTCAGCAAGTGCTTTCGCCGCTGCTTTCATCACAAACACAAGTGGCGTGATTTTAACACCCAACTTTTTCTTCTCAGCAAGCGCATTTTGCTCTTTACGGAATACTTCAAGGCTTGTGATATCAGCTTCGTCAAACTGTGTAACATGCGGGATTTGCACCCAGTTACGGTGCAAGTTAGCGCCAGATAGCTTTTGAATACGAGAAAGTTTTTTCTCTTCGATTTCACCAAACTTAGCAAAATCAACCTTAGGCCAAGGAATAAGACCTAGCTCGCCGCCACCGGCATTCCCTTTACCTGCAGAAAGTTGACCTGACTCAACTTTCTTCACAAGGTCTTTCACGTAGTTTTGTACGTCTTCTTTCACAACACGATTCTTACGACCCGTGCCTTTTACGTTCGCTAGATTAATACCAAATTCACGCGCTAAACGACGTACAACTGGCGATGCATGTGCATAGGCTTTGTTATCTGCAAAACCTTCGTTGCTTGCAGGTGCTGACGCAGGCTTTTCAGCCGCAGGCGCTTTTGCTGCTGTTGCAGGCGCGGCTTCAGCTTTTGCAGGAGCTGGCGCCGCTGCAGCTGGTGCACTACCGGCTACTTCAAATACAAAAATAAGTGAGCCAGTTGATACTTTATCGCCAGCTGCTACTTTGATTTCTTTAACTGTACCGGCAAATGGTGCAGGTACTTCCATTGATGCTTTATCGCCTTCAACGTTTAAGATTGATTGATCTTCTTCAACCTTATCGCCAACAGCAACCATCACTTCGGTTACTTCAACTTCATCACCACCGATATCAGGCACGTTTACTTCTTTAGTACCAGATGCCGTTGCTGCCGGAGCCGCTTCAGCTGGCGCTGCTTCTGTTGCAGGTGCTTCAGAGCCGCTTGATGCTGTTTCAAAAACGAAGATTAAAGAGCCCGTTTTCACTTTATCGCCAGTCGCGATTTTGATCTCTTTAACAGTACCAGCAAATGGTGCAGGTACTTCCATTGATGCTTTATCGCCTTCAACGCTTAATAAAGATTGCTCTTCTTCAACCGTGTCACCTACCGCAACCATGATTTCAGTTACTTCAACTTCATCATCGCCGATATCTGGTACAGTCACTTCCTGTGTAGCAGAAGCTGAAGATGCAGCTGCTGGAGCAGGTGCTTCTTCTTTCGCTTGTGCTGGCGCAGCAGCTTGTTCTTCACCTTCGAAGATCATGATAAGTGAACCCGTCGTTACCGTATCACCTTCAGCTACTTTAATTTCTTTAACCGTACCTGCTTGTGCAGCAGGTACTTCCATTGATGCTTTGTCGCCTTCAACCGTTAATAACGATTGGTCAACCTCAACCTTATCACCAACGCTAACAAGGATTTCGGTTACTTCAACGTCATCGCCACCGATATCTGGTACTTTAATTTCAATACTCATTGGAACCTCTTATGCGTATAGCGGGTTAACTTTGTTTGTGTCGATGTCGAATTTCTTGATTGCTTCAACAACCACTGACTTCTCAACTTCACCACGTTTAGCAAGCTCAGATAATGTTGCAACCACAACATAGCCCGCATTAACTTCGAAGTGACGACGTAAGTTTTCACGGCTATCAGAACGACCATAACCATCAGTACCCAACACTTTATAGTTGCTGCTTGGAACAAATGAACGAACTTGTTCTGCGTAGTTCTTCATGTAGTCTGTTGCAGCAACAGTCACTGCATCTGTTAATGCATTTGTGATGTAAGCAGTCTTTTGCTCTGCTTCAGGGTTAAGCATGTTGAAACGTTCAACATCTTGACCGTCACGTGTTAACTCGTTGAATGATGTTACAGAGAATACATCTGAACCAATGCCATACTCTTCGCTTAGGATTTGTGCCGCTTTACGCACTTCCATCATGATAGTACCTGAACCAAGTAACTGTACTTTCGCTTTCTCGCCAGCAACAGTTTCAAGTTTGTAGATACCTTTACGAATACCGTCTTCAGCGCCTTCTGGCATTGCTGGTTGATGGTAGTTTTCGTTCATTAGCGTTAGGTAGTAGAACACGTTTTCTTGGTCTTCACCGTACATGCGACGAATACCGTCTTGCATGATTACCGCTACTTCATAAGCGAATGTCGGGTCATAAGAAATACAGTTAGGCACTGTGTTAGCAAGAATGTGGCTGTGACCATCTTCGTGCTGTAAACCTTCACCGTTTAGTGTAGTACGACCTGCCGTAGCGCCTAGTAAGAAACCACGTGCTTGCTGGTCACCAGCCATCCACGCCATATCACCTACACGTTGGAAACCAAACATTGAGTAGTAGATGTAGAATGGGATCATTGGTAAATCGTTAGTGCTGTATGATGTTGCAGCAGCAACCCATGATGACATTGCACCTAACTCGTTGATACCTTCTTGTAATACCTGACCTGAAGTTGCTTCTTTATAGTAAGAAACGATGTCGCGGTCTTGCGGCGTATAGTTTTGACCATGAGGGTTATAAATACCGATTTGACGGAATAAACCTTCCATACCAAATGTACGCGCTTCATCGGCGATAATAGGCACGATGTTTTTACCAATGCCTTTGTCTTTTAGTAACACGTTAAGTGCACGAACAAAGCCCATTGTTGTAGAGATGTCACGTTTTTGCTCTTCAAGTAACGGCTTGAACGCGTCAACTTCTGGTAATACTAATTTTTCAGAGAAGTTAGGAATACGCTTAGGCGTGTAACCTTGTAGTGCTTCACGGCGAGCGTGAAGGTACTTGTGCTCTTCTGAACCTTCTTCAAGCGTTAAGTATGGTAGATCAGCTAATTGGTCATCAGAGACAAGATCTTGTAAACCTAGACGTGAACGTAGGTGTGCTACGTGAGTCATGTCCATTTTCTTAACTTGGTGTGCAATGTTTTTACCTTCAGCCGCTTCACCCATGCCGTAACCTTTTACAGTTTTAGCAAGGATTACAGTTGGACGGTCTTTGGTTTCTTCCGCTTTTTTGAATGCAGCGTAAAGTTTTGAAGGCTCATGACCACCACGCTTAAGTGCGAAGATCTCTTCATCAGTCATATCAGCAACAAGCGCAGCTGTTTCTGGGTAACGACCAAAGAAGTGTTCACGAACGTATGCACCATCTTTTGCTTTATAAGTTTGGTAATCACCGTCAATCGTTTCGTTCATTAACTGCAGTAATTTACCTGTTGTATCTTTAGCAAGTAGGATATCCCAACCACTACCCCATACAACTTTAATCACGTTCCAGCCTGCGCCTTTGAATAGGCCTTCAAGCTCTTGAATGATCTTACCGTTACCCATTACTGGGCCATCTAAACGCTGTAGGTTACAGTTGATTAGGTAACATAGGTTATCTAGCTTCTCACGCGCAGCGAAAGAGATTGCACCACGTGATTCTGGCTCATCCATCTCACCGTCGCCTAAGAAAGCGTATACGCGTTGGTTTTTAGTGTCTTTTAAGCCACGACCGTCTAGGTACTTTAAGAAACGAGCTTGGTAGATTGATGCAATTGGACCAAGACCCATAGATACCGTAGGGAACTGCCAGAATTCAGGCATTAATTTAGGGTGTGGGTATGAAGGAAGACCTTTACCATCAACTTCTTGACGGAAGTTATCAAGTTGCTCAGCAGTTAAACGACCTTCAACAAATGCACGTGCATAGATACCTGGTGAAATGTGGCCTTGGTAATAAACTAAATCACCGCCATCAACATCGTTTGGTGCTTTGAAGAAGTGGTTAAAACATACTTCATAGAATGCCGCTGAAGACTGGTAAGACGCCATATGGCCGCCTAAGTCTAGATCTTTTTTCGACGCACGTAATACGATCATGATCGCATTCCAACGGATGATTGAACGAATTCGACGTTCAATGTTTACGTCACCTGGGTAAGCAGGTTCTTGATCTACCGGAATGGTATTAACGTAGTTAGTGGTTGTGCCAGTAGGCATATCAACACCGTCTAAACGGGCTTGCTCTAACACTTGCTCAAGTAAGAATTGAGCACGTTCAACACCTTCTTCACGCACAACAGACTCAAGGGCTTGTAACCACTCTTGTGTTTCTAGCGCGTCTACGTCAATTTTATTGACTTCAGACATATGGAGGTTTCCTTATGTTTAAAATACTAATTATTTTAATAAATCTTAAAATTAAGTAGTTAACTAAACTTAGCTAATCACTTGCTTAATGTTGTTTGGTGCGTCTTAAACTACGTTCAATTCGCGAATGCTCTTTGCCAGCCTCAAGTAAGGCTTCTTCGATAAAGGCTAAGTGAGCATTACTAGCAAGACGTGCTTGCTCTGGGTTTCCTTCAATAACCGCATCCATCAACAGTCGTCTATGTTCTGCGAGCTGCTGGCTGATCTGTGGTTTTTTTAACAGTACAGTTAAATTCTGTAATACATTTTGCTCTAGCAAGGCCTGCATACCACGTACTAAATGGAGCAGTACAACGTTATGAGACGCTTCTGCCACACTAAAATGAAATGCATTTATTGCTTTTGCTTTTTGCACAATGTCGTCATTAACGAGCGCAATGTTGTCAAAGCTTTGTTTTACTTTTTTGAAGTCATTCGTCGTGCCACGCATAGCAGCATAATATGCTGCAATTCCTTCAAGGGCATGACGAAATTCGAGTAAATCAAATTGTGACTCTGGATGCTTACTAATCAAATCAAAAAGCGGATCAGTGAGCCCCTCTTCAAGCTGATTTTTTACGAACGTTCCGCCTCCTTGACGACGCGTTACTAACCCCTTGGCTTCTAGCTTTTGAATCGCCTCACGCAGTGAAGGTCGCGATACTTCAAATTGTTTCGCTAATTCACGTTCCGGAGGCAGCTTTTCGCCTGGCGCTAACGACCCCTCAAGAATCATATTCTCAAGTTGTTGTAAAATTACATCAGATAATTTTGCTGCTTTAATCTTTAAAGACATTTATTAACGTCCGCATTGTTATGCGCTAACCCCATAAATATCGGGTATTTAGCCTTGTGCTTTGACCAAAAAGGTAAATTGGTCATACCAAATTTGTCGCATACGTTATCAAAAACCCGTATTTCTGTCAATTTCACTACGTTCAGCGTCTAGTTACACCCTAACGTAATTCGTCTAAAGATTAAACAGTATGGATTAAAGTGGCTTTTTCTGAAGGAAAAAACAATAAAAAAGAAATGGTCAGACCAGATTAAGCAACTGAGCTTTTAGTGGTCAGGTATTAGATGTTAGTTGAATTGAGCAGCTTTGTAGCAGCGGGTTTACCCCGCAATAAAAGTTTTTAGAGGTCAGGTTTTAGATGTTAGTTGAATTGAGTTGCTTTGTAGCAGCGGGTTTACCCCGCGACAAAAGCTTTTAGAGGTCAGGTTTTAGATGTTAGTTGAATTGAGTAGCTTTGTAACAGCGGGTTTACCCCGCATCGTTGAATTGAATGCTGAAAAATATTCGAAGTAGGATGCACTTCAGTGCTGAAAAATTAAAACTCAATCGAAGTGCATTAGTAGAGCGATTAATGAATAAAGTTATACAACAAGCTTTACTATTCTAACTTGCTAACTCAAACACATTCCCGGCTAAAGCCAGTCCTACATCTCGTAACTTGCTAACTTTACAAGCTACGCCAAGCCACCAAATAAAGTAAGTGCTGCGATGATCACTAAAAAGAACAATACATTTCTTTTTACAAGTTTCATCATACAGGTGGCTTCATAAGTACAGCCAAAATGTTGCTGCTCAATTTGCTCAGCGGCAAGTGCAGTTTGCGTAACTACTTTTCGGTTACTCACCGAAAAGTCGAGCACATACTTCAGCCAACAACTGGTACCTTTATTAAAGTTACCAATCACTAAATAACCAAAGCTTGCAACCCGAGCTGGTAACCAATCGAGCCAAAACAGTAAGCTATGTACTAGTTTAAAACGCTTAGCATAGGCAACACTGTGATCATCCCTTACTTTGTCAGCAAAAGTACGAACTAATGCGTAAAGAACCGCGCCAGGGACACCTAAAACCACAAACCAAAAAATGACTGCACAATAAAAGCGAAAATTTAACCAAGCTAAAGTTTGGCCAAAAGTCTCACCATGAGGGTCATTTTCTGTCTTCTTTTGGCCCATTTGTAACGCAAATAGGGTTGCAGCTTCTTGATCGTTGCGGGTTAAGGCATTTAAGTAAGACTTATACAAAGCTCGTTGCTTAGCACAGCCAAAACAAACCAACAGTACAGCAACATTCACAGCCAGTTGCCAGATGATAAATTCGGATAGTTGATAAATTAATGCAACAGCCACGACAGGCAACATTAACCAAATCAAAAAGCCAATTGGCGAATTAAATAAGCCTTTTTCTGAGAGTTGTTTTTGCGAGTGCTTAAGATAGGTATTGGCATAGAAACCGATTTGCCAGTAGTTAGCTCGAGCCCCTAAACGCTCAATTACCAAAGCAATAATTATTGAAATTAAGATCATGCTTTTACCTATATCCTTTAACTAAAACACTAAATCAAAATAGTATTGCCAATCAAAACTCGCACCTGGGTCTGTTTTTCTGCCCGGTGCAATATCACAATGGCCAACAATGCGCGAACGGTTTATCTCAGGGTACTTTGCCATCAACGCCTTAGTAACTAAGTGTAATGCATTATACTGGGCTTGGGTATACGCCAAGGTGTCGGTACCTTCAAGCTCAATGCCCACACTAAAATCATTGCAGCGCTCTCGACCTTCAAACATTGAGATACCAGCATGCCAAGCTCGTTTTTCAAAGGGCACGTACTGAATAACTTCACCAGTGCGGCGAATAAAGCAATGCGCAGAGACTCTTAAGCCTTTTAAATCAGTAAAGCTTTCGTGCGCTGCACAATCAATCGTCCCCATAAATAAATCATCCACATAAGGCGTTGCAAACTGCCCTGCTGGCAATGAAATATTATGAATAACAAGTAATGACACCTCGCCCTCAGGGCGCTCATCATAATGTGTACAGTGCCTTAGTAACACATTGTTTAATTGGCCCAATTCATTTATATGCATATTAAAAACTAACGATGACAATAAAGTTAAATAGTGTAAAGGGTTAAAATCTTAGGGTCTAGTTGCTTTGATTCAATCACTTAAAGTAAGGGTAAGGATACTTTACTATGACCGATCTTTGTCTTCTATTAAGGGGTTAAACATAGTAAAATTTCGCCAATTTATTAATAAACAATGAGCTTTCGACATGTCAGTCCCTCACACTTTAATTAGCCAACTGGTAAAACTCGCCCTTGATGAAGATTTAGATTACCAAAGCGCAAATGACGGTGATATTACCGCGCAACTAATTCCAGAAAATGAGCTAGCTAATGCTAAGGTAATTACTCGTGAAGACTGTGTATTTTGTGGTAAAGACATTATTTTAGAAGTATTTAAGCAAGTTGATCCTTCAGTTGAAGTTGACGTAGTCGTAAATGACGGTGACAAAGTAGCTGCAAATAGCACACTATTTACAGCATCAGGCTCAGCTCGCGCAATTTTAACCGCAGAGCGCACTGCCCTTAACTTTGTACAAACCCTCTCTGGTACAGCAACAACAACTGCTCATTATGTAAAAGAACTTGAGGGCACGACTACGCAGCTACTCGACACGCGTAAAACAATTCCAGGTTTACGTGCGCTACAAAAATACGCTGTAAAATGTGGCGGCGGCGCGAATCATCGCATCGGCCTTTTTGATGCGTTCCTAATTAAAGAAAACCACATTGCTGCCTGCGGGGGTATTGATAAAGCTGTCGCTCAAGCTAAAGTAAACCACCCAGCCAAGCCAGTTGAAGTAGAAGTAGAATCACTTGATGAACTTGAACAAGCGATCACTGCGGGAGCTGATATCATCATGCTCGATAACTTTACTGTAGAGCAAATTCAACAAGCAGTTGTGCTTACAGATAAGCGAGCAAAGCTTGAAGTATCAGGCAACATGACACTTGAAACTTTAAAAGCCTATTCACAGGCCGGTGTTGACTTTATTTCAAGTGGCGCACTTACAAAAAATTTACAATCAATCGATCTTTCAATGCGATTTAACGGCTAAAAATTCTTTTATACGTATTTAATGTTTTACCTAATTCGTTGACAAGAAAATAAAAAAAGCATTAAATACGTAAAAAGCCTGAACAGATAACAAAAAATCAATATCTTTTTAGCGCTTTTGACTATTTTGTATACGCACGTCCTGAACCTACACAAGATTGCAATCAATTCAATAAGTTCCTGCAAGGATGCGGTGTCTATAAATAGTACAAATATGTGTAACTAAGCTTATTTTATATCAAACAAAGGTAGGAAAGTTCTGAAAAACTGCTTACTGAACAGGAAAATAGCTTCCAAAAACATTTATTGATGCTAAAGTAAATTTATACACGCTTAACCAGTAAGGTTTTTACTACTTTGTTAACATTTAAGCGTTAATAAAAGTTGTTTTAAGTAAAACTGTAAGATTTATCCTGTAAATTAAGCAATGGTTTTACAACGCTTAAGTTACAGCTAAACTTACTAAATCATCATATCCTTTAGGAGAGGAACAAATGACACAACAAAACCAACAGGGTTTCACCCTAATTGAATTAATGATTGTAGTTGCAATCATCGGTATTCTTGCTGCAATTGCGTTACCGCAATATCAAGATTATACAGCAAAATCTCAAGCAGGTTCTGCATATGCAGAGCTCTCAGCCCTTAAAACTCAATTTGAAGTTGCTGTTAATGAAGGTAAAACCCCATCTTTAACGAACACAGATAAGGGTTACATCGGGCAAACAGCAAACGGCGGTACTTACTGCACTCTAGCACTTACTGGTAAAACTGCTATTCAATGCACCATGAAAAATAGTAACGCTGATAAAATTAATGGTAAAACATTAACTCTTAATCGAAGCGCAGATGGTGTATGGTCTTGTGCGGCTGACAGCAATTTAGAAGCAAAATTCCAACCTGGTAACTGTAGTTAATTTATCCTATGGTAAATTTCAAAGGCAACATTTTGTTGCCTTTAAAACCAACACTTATTTTAATTCTGGGTTACTTTTTTTATTCTTTATTTCCATTACTACCAAGTATTTCCTATAATTTTCATAACGGGCAACGAATAGCCCAGATCATCCTTTTAACTACAAGTGCGATTTTATTAGTTAATAGAAGTGAACTATATTTACCAATAAAAAAAATACTTTATTGCTTTTTAGCTTTTATAACCCTTAGCTTTACTTCCTCTGCAATCTCTAATTACCCTTACTCCAGTATGATGAATACAATGCATTACGTGATGCTAGCTATATTCTCTATTTCATTATTAAATACCAAAGTAAGCAAAAAATTTTACATAGCCTTATTTACTATTCATAGCTCCCTAATATTTGTTTGTGTTTTAAATATAATTTTTTCCCTAGTAGAACAACAACCAATTATAGGTCATAATATAATAATGAAATTCGATAACATTCGGCATTTCAACCATATCCAAGTGTTATCCATTCCTCTTGGCTTATATATATTAAATACCACAAAATATAAAGCCATCACTGTAACTTCTATCACTTCTAATTTAGTTATACTCTTTATTAGTAATTCCTTAGCAGCATTTGTGTGTTTGTTTTTAATATTCATACTATTACTCATTTTAAAATTAAAAGAACACTTAAAAAACTTCACCTTCACCTTTGTAATTTCTATATTTATTTTTTCATTAATTAAATTTTTTGAAGTAAACTACATTTCATATGACCCAATAATCTCTGACTCAGGCCGCATTGAAATGTGGCTTAATTCTATCTACCAATCTAAAGAATTTATACTAGGAATTGGGCCAGGAAACTATTCTATAGTTTTACAAGCAACTGCCCTAAGCCATCCCCACAACTTTGTAATACAGCTGTTAAATGAAAATGGAATTTTCGCCACATTGATTGCGTTTTACATTATTTACCTAGTTTTTAAAAAGATAGAACTAACTACCGATTACAAGAAATTGTTAGTACTAACACTTTTAACCAGTCTAATTTACTCCTTATTTTCTGGACTATTTGTAATGCCACTCACTCAGATAATTTTTTGTTTTTTATTTAGCAATGTGATTAAAGCCAATGAAAAAATAACCTTTAGTAGTTTTTTAAAAGTTATTACTATTTCATTCTCTTTGGTATACTTTGTAATAAGTATGATTTCTGCTTCAAAGCTTGATGGTGATACCCCTAAAATGGCTGGACCAAGCTTTTGGTCTGCAGGAGAAAAGAATCTGGACGGTTTATAAAATGGCTCAAAAAAACGACAATAAAAGCTTAGATACTTTTCAGTGGGTTGGTGTGAGTGCCCGAGGGAAAAAAATGGAAGGGGAATTGTCAGGTTCCAGTATCGCCCTAGTAAAAGCGCAACTTCGTAAGCAAGGAATCACTCCCTCTAAAGTTAAACGTAAACCAAAACCATTATTTGGCATTAAGTCGGTTCAAAAGATTACAGCTAAAGACATTGCCTTAATTACTCGTCAAATTGCAACTATGCTGATGGCCGGCGTACCCTTGATTCAATCAATTGAAATGATCGGTTCCGGTGCACAGAATAAAAGTGTTGCAAAACTGATGGAAAGTATTGGCGATGATGTTAAAGCTGGTATGCCGTTATCACAAAGTCTGAGAAAACACCCTCGCTATTTTGATGATTTATATTGCGACTTAGTGGCCTCAGGTGAGCAGTCAGGCGCCCTTGATAAAATATTTGACCGTGTTGCGCTTTATAAAGAAAAAGCAGAAGCACTCAAATCAAAAATTAAAAAAGCCATGTTTTACCCTGTAGCAGTTTTAGTTGTCGCTTTAATCGTTACGTCTATTTTACTTATATTTGTAGTTCCGCAATTCCAAGATATTTTTAACGGCTTTGGTGCTGAATTACCTGCATTTACCTTGATGGTGATTGGTATTTCTGAGTTTATGCAGGAATACTGGTGGATGATGCTTATTGCTGTTGTCGCTACAGGCTTTGCTTACAAAGAGGCACTACTCAAGAGTAAAAAACTCAGAGATGCCAACGATAGAGCACTATTAAAACTACCTGTCATTGGTATGATTTTGAATAAGGCGGCGGTTGCTCGCTATGCTCGAACTCTCTCAACTACTTTTGCAGCTGGCGTACCCCTCGTCGATGCTCTAGACTCAGCTGCGGGTGCTTCTGGTAATGCGGTATACCGTTATGCAATTTTAGAGATTAAAGCAGAAGTAAGCTCTGGTAACTTAATGAACTGGGCTATGAAAAACGCTAAAATTTTCCCTGATATGGTGGTACAAATGGTGGCCATAGGTGAAGAGTCTGGCTCACTTGATGGTATGCTTGCCAAGGTGGCCACTATATATGAACAAGAAGTTGATGATGCAGTAGACGGTTTATCAAGCTTACTTGAGCCACTGATTATGGCCGTTTTAGGTGTACTAGTCGGTGGTTTAATTGTTGCTATGTATTTACCAATCTTCCAACTTGGTTCGGTTGTTTAACACATAGCTGTAAGCTGTAAGCTGT
>NZ_PNCP01000084.1:0-24085 GCF_005886115.1 Pseudoalteromonas sp. S4492 | reverse complement strand
GCTAGGTGCTAGGTGCTAGGTGCTAGGTGCTAGGTGCTAGGTGCTAGGTGCTAGGACACACTAAATCCAGTTTACCCTCAAGCAACAATTAGTTCCTGTGAACCGAAAGAAAACAACCCGCTTAATCTACTTAAAACTTATAGCTGAAAGCTTAGAGCTTCCAGCTAGTCTCTGCCATACCTATCATCAAATCGCTCGATGTCGCTTTCATCTAGTATCGCACCGGTTTGTACTTCAATAACGATCAGTGGTGTGTTTTGTTGATTAGCAAGGCTATGTAATTGCTTTGCCGCAATATAACAAGATTGGTCAGCTGTTAATTCAAATTCGTTATCGCCAACTCGGACATTTGCGACTCCTGATACGACGACCCAATGTTCTGCACGATGTTGATGGCGCTGAGTTGAGAGTTTTGCACCACGGTTTACAATTATTTTTTTCACCTTGAAGCCCGTGCTTTCAATTAAAGTTCGGTAGTTACCCCAAGGCCTAAATACCGCTTGGTGATGGGTCAATTTGTCATTATCAACTAAAGCAAGCTGTTTAAGTAAATCAGGGAGCTTATCGAGTGCACTTTTATCTGCCACTAAGGTGGCATCATGAGTATGTATAATGGCTTGATTAGTCACACCGAGCGCCGCAATGGTGTGATCGGCTTCGCTAATAAGTAGATTATTTTCGCTATCTAAACTCACTCCTTGCGAGGCTAAATAGTTACCATGGTGGTCTTTTTCAGCGATTTTCGACAGCGCTGAAAAACTACCTACGTCACTCCAATTTAAATCAACAGGGATAACAGCAACGTTAGCGCTACGTTCCAAAATAGCATAATCAATAGAATCACTGGGGCATGCTGCAAGCGAATTAGCAACGGGCCGTTGAAAACCTAAATCTGCAGTGAAACTTGCCGCTTTGGCGACACTGTCAGCAATCTTTGGTGCAAAGCGAGTAAGCTCGCATAAATACACATCTGGCAGAAATAAAAACATGCCACTATTCCAGCTATAGTCACCACTAGCAAGGTACTTTTTGGCTAATTGTAGTGCTGGTTTTTCTTTGAATTCAGCCACCTTAAAGCAGCCTTCATGGGCTAACGGCTCTCCTTGGCGAATATACCCATAGCCGGTATGAGGCTCTGTAGGAGTAATGGCAAAAGTCACTAACTGTTGTTGCTGACAAAGTGCTATAGCATTATCTAAGCAGGCAATAAGCTTCTCAAAGTCACTAATGTGGTGATCAGCAGGCATCACCAGTAAGGGATCCGTTAGGCCATTTTGCAATGCAAATTCAGCCGCTAACGCAATCGCCGGTGCAGTATTTTTACCTACGGGTTCAAGAAGCAACGTAAAGCTATCAGTGATTTCTGCAATTTGCGCTTTAGCAATAAAACGATGTTCTTCATTACAAACTAAAATCGGCGCATTAAATCGTGAGTCAGCCACACGTAAAAGCGTGCTCTGTAAGAGTGACTTTTCGCTAAGCAAAGATAAAAATTGCTTAGGCATCGCTTTACGCGACAAAGGCCATAAACGAGAACCTATGCCACCAGCAAGAATAACGGGGGTAATTTTGCGACTCATGATTGCTTAAAGTAAATAATCCAACCATGAGTTTAACAAATTTTTGAGTGTGTAGCTTAGGGCAATTACATGTTAGAGTTCAACACATCTAAATGAACATACAAATAAAATGGCTTTTATAACCCATGCCATACGCACCGCGCCAAATTGCTATTCGTCATAAATTTTCTTTTTAGATAAGAAGGAGACCCTCCTTATCTACATTATCATCTAATCGTCAGTTTCTATTGGTGAAGGTAAGTGTGGCATGCCAAACCCAGGTTTATCTTCCTTTATAAAATCTCCTTCATTAACT
Source organism: Pseudoalteromonas sp. S4492 (assembly GCF_005886115.1). Lineage (NCBI taxonomy): Bacteria > Pseudomonadati > Pseudomonadota > Gammaproteobacteria > Alteromonadales > Pseudoalteromonadaceae > Pseudoalteromonas > Pseudoalteromonas sp. S4492. The sequence goes on along the minus strand of NZ_PNCP01000084.1, from coordinate 22,210 downwards.
GCTCTATTCGATAGTACTCCACCATAAACCACTTGAATTTCAATCAAATTTAATTGACGCATTATATACTCTCCATGTATTCACATTTTTTGTTGGGTAGTTAATAGGTTAGCCGCTTTTCTTTAGAAGAATTAACGTGCCTAGCCATTGATTTAGTAGCTTGTTAAATACAAGTTACTAAATTCATATTCGATTACGCAGTTTCATTTTTAACTACTTTGTTTGTTAAAGCACCACCTTGCAACTCAAACACTTTATCCGCCATATTGATAGTCTCTTGCCTGTGAGCAATCATTATTCGCGTCATCTCTAGGTGCTTAATTTGCTCACTGATTTTTGCTTCGTTCTCTTGATCTAAATGACTCGTTGCTTCATCCAAAAATAGGACGCTGGGAGATTGGTACAGCGCTCTGGCAAGTAATAACCGTTGAAGTTGTCCACCGGATAAATTAGAACCCATATCGCCCACTAATGAGTTATAACCCATAGTCATTTTAGTAATATCACTATGAATTGCTGCATGACGAGCGCACTGTTCTATTTTTAAGTAATTAGGTTGTGGGTCAAAGAAGCTAATATTATCGGCGATTGAGCCAGCTAATAGCGTGTCATCTTGCATTACTGCGGCTATTTGTTTGCGGTAATTTTTAAGGCCAAGTTGGGTAATATCCATGCCATCAAGTAACACTTTGCCTGATGTTGGTTGTAATAAACCCAACATGATTTTCATTAACGTCGTTTTACCCGCGCCAGACGGGCCAGTAATAGCAATAGACTCGCATGAATTTAGCGTTAAATTTATATCTTTTAAAATAGGTGCTTGATCATCGCTATAACTAAAACTGATATTTTCAAGGCTAAGCTTACCTTTCACTTTATTGTCGCTACTCCCTCTGTAGGCCAAGTCACCATCGCGATTCGCTTCTTGCTTAGTAAGCGCAATATCAGCGATACGGTCAAGGTGTAAGCGCATCATTTTAAATTGGATTATTTGCTCGATGAAATTTGCAAAGCGACTTGTAAGCTGATTTTTATAGGCTATGAATGCCAACACCATACCGACAGATAAGCTATTACTCATAACCAAAAGTGCAGCAAGGTAAATAACCACTACATTCTCAAGACCAAACAGTAGTTTATTAAAAGACTCAAAACTAATATTTAATCGCCCTAAACGTATTTCACTATTTATTACCTCAGCATAACGGTTTTGCCAAATACCTTGGCGCTGCGCTTCATTACCAAACAATTTAATTGTTTGCATACCACGAATGTTTTCTAAAAAGTTTGATTGCTCTTTAGCGGAGTTTTGAATCATTTCTTCTGTAGCTTGATGCAGTGGTCGATACAGCACTAAGCGTACAAGCGTATAAAGGGTAATTGCGCCTACAACAACAGCTGTCAACTTAAGTGAATAAATCAACATCATAATCAATACGGTAATAGCCATAACACCATCAACAAATGTTTCTACAAACCCTGTGGTAATACGCTCACGTATTTGCGCTAGTGAGCCAAAACGGGAAACAATATCGCCAATGTGGCGGGATTCAAAGTAGTTCATAGGGAGGCGCAGTAAATGACGTAATAGATTAACCCCCATTTGCATGTTTAGCAGACTCGAAAGCCTCAAAATCAACCAGCTCCGCACTGCATTAGTAATAACTGAAATGATCGCAATTAATGCAAAACCTAGCGCAAGCACCGTGAGCAAAGACTCATCAAAGCTAACCAACACTTCATCCACGACCCACTGCATATAATAGGGTGTCATCAGTGCAAATAGCTGTAAAACCAGCGACAGCGCAATTAATTTTATTAAGCCAGTTTTTAGACCAGTAACAGCACTCCAAAGCTGACTAAACCTCATTCGTGCCTGTTCTTGTTTAGCTTCAAACTTACTGGTTGGCGTGAGCTCCAAACAAATACCGGTAAAGTGCTTACTAAATTCCTCGCTATTTAGATTCCGCTTCCCAAGGGCTGGATCATTAATCGCTAATTTGGCTGATTTTCCCTTCCCAGAAACTTTGGTCAAAACTACAAAGTGATTCATATCCCAATGCAATATACAGGGAGTCTGCAGCTTATGAACCTCTTCAAATGGACACTGTAACGCACGACTCGCTAATCCTAAGCTATCCCCCAACTCAATTAACTGCTGTAAATTCATCCCCTTTAGGTTCGCCGCAAAGCGCTTTCGCATTGCAGGCATATCAAGCTTGTGACCGTGATAGCATGCCACCATGGCCATAGAGGCGAGACCGCATTCAGCAATTTCGGATTGAAGTATCAGAGGGGTTAAGAATTTAATATTAAAATTAACTAAAGCCATAATAACTCCGTACAACTCTTCAAAGTCAAATTAAAATAGTCATAAAAAAGCCTATTGATAAACCTATAAAGAAACCTGAAAAAAACATTCCTTTCTTAGTTACATTTTTATTAAACCAACCATTTTCGGGATTACTACCCCATCCATTATCCATAATAACTACCCCATAAAATATAATAGAGAGTGTGAATTCACACTCTCAAATTATGTTAATGCTCTAAAAAATATGAGGTTGTTAAAGATATACTAACCCCGATCATCGCAGCTCCAAACCAAATAGGGGCTGTTGCTCCTGCGGCAAGAATCCCAACTCCAATTGCTATAATTCCCAGGTTTCCACCAATTGCAGTACTTTGGTCTACACCACCTTTAACTTCTTTAATTTCAATAACGTTTAATTCACGCATGATATTAACTCCTTGTTTCCTGTGATTTACTACCAACAGGATTTATCAACCCAAATCTATGGGATTAAATTTACTGACTATGGTTAACGAAAATAAACAAAGTCAGCTTCCTTTTAGAGATCCTCAAATGAGTAACTCTAAATTCTATGAAACCCTTCCTTTTAAGCTATATAAAGGCTCTAGTAACCACTCAATTAATGTGCGCTGTTCTAACATTATGTCTGCCTCAAACAGCATGCCGCTTTTTAACTCAAAGGCCTTTCCATACGCAGACATTTGCTGCTGACTTAAAGTAGCCCTAAGTCGATATACAGGCTCTTGCAATGTAATAGGTAACCGCACTTCGTTTGGTGTAATAAGTGCCTTATCAATACGGCTAATTGTGCTATTGATAAAACCAAATCGTTGATATGGAAAAGCATCAAAACGTAACCGAGTTTCGTTGCCTATTTCTATAAACCCTGCGGAGCGCGTTGGTAATAGTAATTCAGCAACTAACTCAGAACCCTCAGGTATAATATGCAGTAAAAGCTTTGCTTGGCTTAACACCTCTCCTTCGACTACTTGAATGCCTGTAACAACACCATTATTGCTAGCCGTAATTGTGTAGCTATAGTTGCTTTTTAACTGCGATAGTTGGTTTTGTGTATCTGAAATTTCTCGTTTTAAGTTACTGATGCGAAGTGCATATTGTTGTGGAACGTTAGCAAGATTAAAGCGTAATTGACTCAGCTGGTTATTTTGCTGCATCAGTATTCGAGCTAAGTTTTGCTTTTCTTGCTTAACATCGAGTAAAGCTTGTTGTTGCTGCTCACGTTCTATATTCGATAAAAAGCCACTCTTATTAAGCTGGTTGAAATTAACTTGTTGACTTTGCAACAGGGCAAGCTTTTCATCTGCGAGTGTTAATTGACTTTGTAATGCAAGCTTTTCTTCATTTAAAAGCGTTTGCTGCGCTTCAAGGTTTAGTATTTCTTGTTTTTGCAACACTTCCGTTTGCATAACCTCATGATTCAAAAGTTTAATTTGCTCTGTTAATTGTTCAACTAATTGTGAACTGAGATCTAAACCTTGACTATCATTTTGCTGAACAACAATTGAAGCAAGTGCTTGCCCCTTAATGACAGAGTCGCCTTCTTTTACATGAAGCTTTTCAATTGTTCCGCCTTGATTAGCAAAACTTTGAATGACGCCTTTACTAGGCATGAGAAAACCACGTACGGTTTCTTTGCGGGAATATTCTGCTGTAAAAAGAAATACTATAACCGCAGCAGCAACAGAGCTTAAGGTTACAACTGTTAATTTAATCGATAATGGTTGCGCTAAGGTAATTACGCCAGTTAAACGTTCACTTTGTTGTGCAACCGCTTCCTTTCTAAACAAGCTCATAACAAAATCCTTTTGCTATATCTCTTGAATTTAAAATTAGCGGGACATTCTAATTTTTGTAAATCAGAATTTTCCTAAAAATAAAACAAAGCACAAATTGAAGGTTTAATTAGTAAAATCAATTAAAATATATTAATTAAATTTAAGCACCAAGCTGTATATAACTTAGTGCTTAAATATTATTTAACTTGCTAGAATCTTCATTGGTAAGCTTAGGATTGCGCTTTCTGAATCAGCAAAGTGCATCATCACTGCAACGTGACCTGCAACAACCAGTGCGTACATTACCGCTGAAAAGCCTTGCCCGTATGTATCAAGAGGAATGAGATGTGAATAGTGACGTCCGCGCCACTCAAAGATAATCTCAAGAGCCCCTACAAATAAGAAGAACACCAGTAGCATCAAGCCAAAGGTATAACTCAGCCACAAGCCAAATAACACACCTAATAAACACACACTTAGACCTATCCATGAACGCATCGAAAAACTAATACTTTTAAGTACATGGCCGCCATCTAAGGGCAAAATAGGCAACAAGTTAAATAGGTTTAGCAGTGCGCTGAGTACTGCCACACCAGCGAATATTTCCATTTCAGTGGCGTAGTAAAGCACGACTCCCAGTACTGAGGTAATCAAGCCAAAAGCAGGCCCCATGAGTGAGATCACTACGTCTTGCCATCGCGTGGTAATTTTATCATCGGAAACAGCCAAACCACCGACAAAGGGAATAAGGTAAATACCTTTAGTTTTAATGCCGAAGTATTTCATCGCACGTACATGACCATATTCATGCACCACCAAGCAAGCAATTAGCATCAAGGCAAATTCAATAGAAAATAACCAAGCATAGCCTGCCACCGAAGCACCCGCTAAAGCCGCTTTAACTACTTTTGCACTTTTAAATAATTTAAAGCCCAGTGCCAGCAAACCAATAATGCCGCGTTTGGGTTCGGCTTCTTGTAACTCCGGTAAAGCAAGCTGGCTCACCTGCTGCTGATTAACAAAAATGGCTAAGCTTTTTTCGTGCACTTTGCTGGTATCAAGACCAATGCGTTGCCCCTGAAAATCAAATTCATAAAGTTCTGGCTCTGGGTTATCGAAAGCAATTGCTTGTTGATGATGAAAAAGCTGAATTAACTGTGAGCCATTTAAATGCAAAATAAAGGTTTCGTCTGCGAGACTCAGCTGAAGTCTGACCATAGTTCTTATAAATACGAATAAAAAGTGCGGCTATTATACTGAGACCTTGCAAAATTACGAATTTCCTTTAGGTACAAGACTGTGTATTTTTCGCACTATAAAACAAGCAAAAAACATGACTAAATAGGGTTTATCTACTACTTTTAACTATAGCGTTCTTGTTCAAGGAGTGAATATGGTTAAGTCAAATAGACACATACTCGTAGTGGATGACTCAAAAGCTATCCTGATTGTTATGCATGCCATCTTGAATGAGCTTGAGGTTCCACACATTACAACCTGCCTAAGTGCAGAAGAAGCCTTAGAAAAAGTTAAAAAAGCCCCTCGCTTTTTTGATGCCATTTTTACCGATCTCAATATGCCAGATATGGATGGCATGGAGCTTATTCGTCACTTAGGCGCCATGAAATACCAAGGTGCAATTGCCATAATTTCTGAGATGGACCCTAAAGTCATTGACCTTGCAGCAGACCTTGCTCGTAAGCATAACGCTCACTTAATTGGTAACGTCACTAAACCAGTGCAACTTAATCAAGTGTACTTACTACTGCAAAAGCTTGAGCACTTTGCTATTCATGTTGAGCGTACAAAAACCCCTATTTCTGAGTCATTGTTACTACATGCCATCAGTCATAATGAGATTATTCCGTTTTATCAACCTAAGATAAATCGCCATGATAATCGGGTTGAAAGCATTGAGGTACTTGCCCGCATCAACACAAGCCAAGAAGACGAAATAATTTTACCTGATCGCTTTATTTGTATTGCTGAAGACCTAGATTTAATAAACCTTATTACTTTCCAATTATTTGAAAAGGCCACTAACGATTTTGCAGAAATTAAAGAGCAGTTTGATCCTAACTTAAAGCTCGCATTTAACTTATCTCCCTCGCAGCTTGAGGACTTAAGTTGTCCAGATAAACTGGCTTTAATACTGCACCTTAACAAGCTCACGCCTAGTGAAGTTATATTAGAGATTACCGAACAGTATGCGCTGCGTAGTGCATCGCAACTTGAATCACTCAACCGCTTACGAATGCGCGGTTTTGGTATTTCACTAGATGATTTTGGCACTGGCTTTACTAATGTGCAGCAGTTAAAAACACTACCCTTTACCGAAATAAAGATCGATCGCACCCTGATCAGTAATATTGAAACCGATCAGTTTTCCCAAGTGATTGTTAGTAGCTTGGTGAATATAGCGATACAAGAAGATCTCGCTATCGTTGCCGAGGGTATTGAACGCGTTGAAGAGCTTGAATACCTCGACCGCTACAAAGAATTTATTTTAATGCAGGGCTTTTTGCTGTGCCGCCCAAAAGCCAAAGAAGACTTTTTAAATTGGTCACTCTCTTGGCGGCAAATGGTAAAAACCGCAGCGGGGCATCGCCGCTAAGGTTTACGCTTATCGTCACTGACAATGGTATTACTCGATGCTAAACGCTGTCGCCAACGCTGTTTGGCGACTTTTTGCATATTGGCTGATTGATCATGCTCATCAACAATCTCGAGCCCCATTAATGCTTCAATTAAATCTTCAAGGGTGACAATACCTTGTACATCACCGTATTCATCCACGACTAAACAAATATGCGTGCGCTCAGACAGTAAGGTTTCGAGCAAGGTCGGCACATGCAAGGTTTCTGGTACGGTGTAAATAGGCTTAACGAGCTTGCTAATTTTATAGTCTTCACCCAGACGATGATAAGCCAGCATAATGTCATTTTTATGCACAAAGCCAATAATATCATCACCATTTTTGTCATAAACCAATACCCGAGAGAACGATGAAGAACCATGCTCCGACAAGTATTGGTTTACGGTTAAATCTTTATGGACTTTAAAAAGCACCGTACGTGGTGTCATTAAGGTATCGAGTTTGGCATGACGAAAATGCAGCAGGCTGCGTATGATTTCAGATTCATCTTGCCCAAGGGCTCCTGATTCAGTGCCAATATCAGCCATGGCTTCAATCTCTTGGCGAATATAATAGGCCTCATCGTAATTACGCCCTAAAAAGCGCGTTAAAATGTCAGCAAACCACACGAAGGGTTTTAGAATAAACACCAACCAAATTAAGCTCACACTAACAATGGGTGTTAATCCTCGCCAATAATTAGCCCCTAATGTTTTAGGAATAATTTCAGAAAGCACCAGTACCAATAACGTCATAATTGCGGAGGCTACGCCAACCGCAGCATCTGAAAACACCACTGCAGCTTGTGCGCCAACGCCAGCGGCACCCGCCGTGTGCGCTATGGTATTTAACGTGAGTATTGCCGCCAACGGTTGGTCTATATTGTCTTTGAGTTTACCTACCCGCTTTGCTAATTGCGGTTGTTGCTTTCTTAGCATGGCAACATAACTTGGCGTAATACTTAACAGTACCGCTTCCATCACTGAGCACAAAAACGAAACCGCAATGGCAACAAACATATAAACAAGTAGCAATGTCACGCTGAGCCCTCTTAAAAAAGTTAACCTGCTCACCATAGCAATTGAAAACCACAAGCTCAAACCCGACTGCAATCTAACGCAGAGCACTTTTTGGGTAATTTGCAGCGTGCTATATTGGTTTAAATTACCTTCAACAGGCGAAACTATGACACTTTCAACTACTTGGCTAAGCCAATCAGCCAAGCTAAAAACAACATTTAGTGCATTAGCGTTATGTGCGTTAAGTAATACAGCAATGGCCGCTGCCATTGATAAATCAGCGGTGCAATTTATTGGCCCTCTTGGCGAAGATATGCAACTTAAGCCATATCAAACGGATCATCGCGATGCCATTATTGCTAACCTACTACCTAGCTTGCAAAAAAGCGGCGATAGCATACGCGTATTTGGCGATGAGCTTGACTGGCAATCATTCGATAAAGTGAGTGCGCTAACACTAGGTGGTTTACAGGCACTCAAATTTACCGCTTCAACTGAACGCTTTAGCCAAGGCTCATTAACGCTTAAAGGCATTGAAAACGCACAGCTATTTATTGATGGTGAAAAGCAAACAGAAAAAAATAAAAGCTATGAGCTAGCTTTAAGCCAAGGCGATCACCAGTTTGTTATCATCGCTGAGCAAGTAGCTAACTGGAATGAGGTTGAGCTTGATTTTACGGCTAAGTCTGAACTAGATGCTGTGCAATTTAGTGCTAAGCAACAACACGGTTTGTCGGCTAAGCAATTATTCGATGCGCCAACGGTCAGTTATATTTCAATGGCACCAAATGGCGATTACTTCATTACTAGCCAACGTCATTACGAAGATGCAACCGCTAATCAAGCACAATATGTTACTGAGCTTAAAGACGCAAAAAACAATACGCTTTATCGCTTTGAATCAGCCCAACCGAGTAACATTACTTGGAGCCCAGATAGCAAAAGCTTAGTGTATTTATTAAATGGCGAGCTTAAACGTTTAAACCTGAAAACCATGCAACTTAGCATCATTGCTAAAAACCTCGCGGGTGCAAATGGCTTTCAGTTTTTCGATAACAACAGCTTAATTTTTAGTTGGTCGAAGTCTCCAACAGACAATGGCAAGCTCACTAAACATTATCAAGGCCTGCAAGATCGTTGGTCTTATGCTCGTACCACGTCGCAAGTCTATTTACTCGATATCGCAACAGGTTTAAGCAAAATATTAAGCCAAGGCCCGCTTAGCCATTCACTTGAAGATTTTGATGCTAAAAGCGGCCACGTTTTGATGAGCCGCTCAGCACAAGCAATGCAGCTATCACCACAGCCAGCAACAGAGCTTGTTGAGCTAAACCTAGCTTCATCGGCTATCAAGGTACTTGGTCAATACAATACCTTTAATCAGGCTAAATATACTGACGACGGAATTTATGTCACTGCCGGTCCAGATTTTAACAATGGCTTAGGTCGTAACCTTCCTGAAGGGATGCTTGCGAATAACTATGACGGTCAACTTTATTTACTCAGCCGTGACGGTAAACAAGCCAGCGCTCTGAGTAAGGAGTTTAACCCAGCTATCGGCCAGTTAAATGTGCTTGAAAACGGTGATGCGCTTATTAAAGTTACCGAGCAAGATACCGTACAACTTTATCAATTCGACTTGAGCAAAAAGCGTTTTAATAAAGTGAATACGGGCTTTGATGTTGTGGAGCAATTTAGCTACTCAAACGAGCGTACCCCACGCATTTTGGTTACCGGCACCACAGCGTCAACACCTCAGCAGTTAAAACAACTCAGCTTAGGTAAGGGTCGCGCTAAAGTAGTGTGGGATTCTAAACCAATTGGCTATGAAAATACGCAAGTAGCCTCACTGGAAGAGTTTAACTTTACTAATAAAGATGGCATTGAAATAAAGGGGCGAGTTTATTTACCCCATGATTTAGATAGCAATAAACAATACCCTGCACTGGTTTATTATTATGGTGGTACATCGCCAGTAACTCGTGGCTTTACAGGCCGTTACCCGTTTAACTTATGGGCTGAGCATGGCTATGTTGTTTACGTTGTGCAACCTACTGGCGCAACAGGCTTTGGCCAAGAGTTCTCGGCTAAACACGTCAACGCATGGGGTGAATACACTGCCAACGATATCATCGACGGTACTAAAGCCTTTTTAGATAAATATAACTTTGTAGATAGCAAACGTGTGGGTAATTTAGGGGCCTCTTACGGCGGCTTTATGACCATGCTACTCGCAACTAAAACGGATATGTTCAGTGCATCGATTGCCCATGCAGGGATTTCAAATATCACCTCGTATTGGGGTCAAGGTTGGTGGGGTTACTTATACTCAGCTGAGGCATCTAAAAATAGCTACCCGTGGAACAATCCTACACTTTATAGCCAACACAGCCCGGTGTTTCATGCTGACAAAGTAACAACGCCGCTATTACTCCTTCATGGTGATTCGGATACCAACGTACCGGTTGGTGAAAGCCACAATATGTACACCGCATTAAAGTTATTAGGTAAAGATGTTGACCTGATTGAGTACAAAGGTGCAGATCACCAAATTTTTGCTCGTGATAAACGCTTCGACTGGTGGAATACCATGTTGGCTTATTTCGATAAAAACTTAAAAGATCAGCCACAATGGTGGCAATACCTTTATCCTGAAAAGTAGTTTAATCATTTGGCTGGGCACGATGTGAGTGCTCAGCTGCCATTCTTTTCAACTATTGCTAAGCCATTAAATTGTAAGAAATAGTTACAAACCTCGCTATGACACTTCTCAGCCTTTGCCATACAGTGCTAACATAACAACAAATCAAGTGTGAAATTAAAGCGAATGACTATTCAAGTTTTATTGGTTGAAGACGACGAACTACTCGTTAAGCGCATTCTTAATCATTTTAAAGAAACTGAGTTTAATATTGAGGTAGATTCAACGGGGGCCGATGCATTAAGCATTGTGCAATCGCGTGCGTCATCAAAAGAAGCAATTTCTTTAGCCGTTATCGACATTGTGTTACCAAAACGCGATGGGCTTTTGCTTGCCAAAGAACTTAATGCACTGACGGATATTGGCGTTATTGTGCTGTCTAGTCGTGACTCGCAAGCTGACCGTATTGCTGGTCTTGCACAAGGTGCCGATGACTACATTTGCAAGCCGGTTGACTTACTTGAACTTGAACTGCGAATGCGCGCTCTTTTTAAGCGCATAAAAGGCTCTCAGCAAGATGATGAGAGTGAAGAGTTTATTGAATATGCCGACTTTAAACTACACCCAGATAACCGCACCTTGATCACCCCTAATGGTGAAGAATCACGTCTTACCGAAGCAGAGCACAAGGTACTTATTTGCCTTATTGCAAATGCCGGTAAAGCGACATCACGTGAAAAAATTTCCGAAGAAATTGGCCAGCCTGACTGGAGCCCAAGCGATCGTACCGTTGATGTGTTGATTGGCCGCTTACGTAAAAAATTAAGCGATGAAAAAGACCAAAAACGTATCGTTACCGTTCGCGGCAAAGGCTACATGCTGTCTATTTAGCAAACTTGCTAGTACTGCGTTAATTGGCTAATTAACCGCTCAAAGGCGCGATAATTCAGCGCCTCTTTTAATTCATTTAAGGTAATTGCTGGCTGTGCTTTTAAATCGCTAATTGTGCGTGCCACCTTGATAATACGGTGATACGAGCGTGGTGATAACGCCAGTTTTTCACTGGCTTTTGCTAAAAACTGCAGCTCAGCTGCTGCCAACTCACAATGAATACTCATTTCTTTATTATTCAAGCGCGCATTCACTTTGCCTTGTCGGTTAAGTTGAATTGCATAAGCTCTTTCGACTCTGGCTCTTACTTGTTCACTGCTTTCTTCTACTTGCGTGCTCTGTAATTGGCTACTGGTGAGTCTCGGCAGCTCAATTTGTAAATCAATCCTATCGATAAATGGTCCAGACACCCGAGATAAGTACCGCAATACTTGATCTGGCGTTGCACGCTTATCAGTATGGCTTCCTGTGGGGCTAGGGTTTAATGCGGCGATTAGCTGGAATTGCGATGGAAATTCCATTTGTCGCGCCGCTCGCGATATAGTCACCACGCCCGTTTCCATTGGTTCACGCAGTGAATCGAGCACCTTTCTTTCAAATTCGGGCAGCTCGTCTAAAAACAATACGCCATTATGAGCAAGGGAGATTTCCCCCGGTTTAGGGTTCGAAGAGCCACCGACAAGAGCAACAGCAGAGCAAGTATGATGTGGATTTCTAAAGGGCCGTTCACGCCAATTAGATAAATCAACTGACTGACCAATTATCGAATATAGCGCAGCGGTACTAATTGCTTCATCATCCGACATGGTTGGCATAATCGTTGGCATACGCTGGGCAAGCATTGACTTGCCAGTACCTGGAGGGCCAAGAAACAGTAAATTATGGCCACCAGCAGCGGCTATTTCGAGTACTCGTTTGGCACCTGGTTGGCCTTTCACGTCACTTAAATCGAGTAGCGATTCGCGCTGCGACTGTTGCTCTGGATAGCTAATATTAAGTGGCAGAGGTTGCTGATTTAATAAATCATTCCAAACATCTTGTAAGGAGTAAACGGCTTTTCGAGAAACGCCCGACACAAGGCTTGCGAGATTATCGTTTTCAGCAGGTAAGAAACAACAGCGCCCCTGCTCTTTCGCTCCTAACACCGAAGGCAAAATAGCATTTACCCCTCTTACCTCACCATTTAAAGCCAACTCTCCGTAAAACTCATAACGATGAATATCAGGGCAGTTTATTTGCCCAGAGGCGACTAAAATACCCACAGCAATAGCCAAGTCAAAACGGCCACCTTCTTTAGGTAAATCAGCGGGCGCAAGGTTGACGGTTATTCGTTGATCTGGAAAACCAAACTGTGAGTTTTCGAGTGCGCTACGCACTCTGTCTTTTGACTCTTTGACTGACGCTTCAGGCAAGCCAACGATATGAAAAGCAGGTAAGCCGTTTCCTAAGTGTACTTCTACAATTACTTCAGGAGCTTGCACGCCCACTTGTGCACGTGAAAATATTCTAGCTAAAGACACGATCCATGATGTCCCTATCATTCATCCTTAGGTTAAGCTTAGTCGGGATATTTAAAAACGTGTAATGTCAGCTGCCATTTCATTGCAGCTAAACGCAGTGATAAGGTCATTAGCATGGCTAATACCATGGCCATTTCGGTCACGAAACCCAGTGAGATACTTAGCGTGTAAACAATTCCACCTGCGATACAGGTAATAGCATAGAGCTCGCCCTTTAATAGCATCGGCATATTTCCAGCGAGCACATCACGGATAACGCCACCAAAGCAGCCTGTGATCACCCCCATAATAATTGCGGTGGTATCAGGCATGCCTGCGAGCATGGCTTTTTGTGCGCCCATCACCGCAAAAAATGCTAAACCAAAAGCATCTGCCACTTGTAGTGCATTTAGTGAAATCGATCGCTGTTTATTGATTAAACGAGTGGTAACAAATACAGAAAGTAATATAGCCCAGAAGTAGCTTTGATCATGTAGCCAAAATACGGGTACATCTAAAATTACGTCGCGCACAGTCCCACCGCCGATAGCAGTGACTGTGGCTAACACAACAACCCCAAAGCCATCCATTTTTTTGTCGTACGCCAATAGCGTTCCAGAAACAGCAAACACGGCTACGCCGATTAAATCAAACCAATGGTAAAGTTCAGTCATGTTTGTAACTAAAAAGTAATGTTAGTGTCGTTGTAACATAAACTTTTCAATCTTTTAAGCGAAGTTTCGATTACTCGCCTTTTTCGACCAGCTCAATAAACTTTAAACTCTGCATCATAACGCTGTCTGCAAGTGTGGAGTCTGAAAAGTAAGATTCCTTCTCAGTGGCTTTACTTGGCGCAGCTAATAAGATGTTGTAATCATCTTCTAACTCGACCCATAAGCTTCGTTCTTGAGCATTTAATTGCGCATGTTTCTTACGAACATTGTCGGCTTCATAAAATGCCTCTTGTGCTTTTAAGAATGCATCTTGTGATTCTTCGCTCATATCTTCACTTGAAAACAAACTATTACTTAAATCGCTAATGTCTTCTTGCATTGCATCCATCGTTTGGCACCCACTAAGGGTAAGAAGTAATACTGAGAAATATAACGCTTTCATAAACTAACTCCTCAAAAAAGCCCAGTAGCATTGCTGCTACTGGGCTCAGAAAATTACTGCTTAATTAAACTGCCCGATACAAAAGTATGTAGTTCGGGATCATCATTATCATCATAGATTTCAGGTACTTCAAAACCTAGCGTCGCTACACTAAAGCCACCATCAATGGTTATCACAGGCGTCATGATGACACCGTGGCCATAATTTTGTGTAGCTGTTGGTTCGCTATACATCATCAACGACCCAAGATCTAATACCCACTCTGCAGAGCGTACTTCACCATCTAATTCAAATGTTGCAGTACCATCATTGCTTATAACGACATTAGAGGTTTCTAAACCACTGCCATCATCCGCCATAAAAGTGAATACATGTGAGCCAACGAGATCTGCTTCAGTAAAGGTTGCTTGGTCAATCACTCGGGTCACTCGTTCAAAGAGGCCAAAATCATCGCCATCTTTAAACTGCATAAAGTTACCTTGTGGTTTAACAATAAAGTAAGGGTCAGCTTGAACAATGGGATCACCATAGGTTTTCACATAGAAATCAACCTCTACCTTTTGAGTTTCTGGATCATAGGTGTAGTAACCACCTGAGATACCTAACTCATCAAACTCTGTATCATGAGCAAGCTCTAAGAAAGTACCGTCTTCTTTAAATACGCCAATAAAGAAATCACCATCGTAAGAGCCATATGTATAACCCCCTATCAACGGATTTGATTCGCTGTAGATTCTACTTAAAGTGATAATACCCTCACCTTCAATATCGAATGTCAGCGTATCCCCATCCACACTGGCAACGATACTACCGGCATCATCAATACCAAAGCTACCATTGGTATCTTCTGTAATAGTGACAACAAATGCACCTGTTGTTTCATTCCAAGTAAAATCACCAATTTCATAGCCTGGGAATGCGGTATCGTCATCAGGGTCGTCCATTGCTTGAATTTGTAACCACTTTCCGTCACGAATAATCACCGCAACATCAGGTTCATCAGCAAGCTGCCAAGCCCCATCTAATGGATGATCCGTTGCTGGGCGCTCTATAACAACTTGCTCTTCAGCCATTGCCTTATCAAAGTACCAAGCTTGTTTAGCATCTTCAGTACATGTACCTGCTTGCTCATAAACACAAATGGTTAAGAAGTGTCGATCAAAATCACTCACTTCTGCTTGCATGCTACCAAATAGTAACTTGCCTGATGCTAAACTGTAGTCGTATTGATTGACCACACCAAGATAAGTAAAGGTGATTTGATGGCTATACTCAGCCGTCATCTCATCATAAATAGTCGCTATTTTAATGGTTTCTACACCGAGCTCTCTTGCTGTATAGAGTTCAATGTAGTTAGTTGTAATTGGGTAGCCATTATCATCATAACTTGCGTTTTCTTCTAACCAATAAGGTGCGAATTTGGTTACCCCATACTCATCTGATACAGAAAAATTACGTAGGTGAGATGAATAATCTTCGACACGCTCCGAACCATCATAGTTAAAAAAGCGATACTTGCGATAGGTAAAGTTTTGGCCATTATTAGTCGCTAATAATCGCTGCGAGAATTCACTGTATACTTGGCAAACTTCGCCTTCAGGGCAGATTGGTTGAACGCCATTACTTGTATAATAGTTGTGGCGTAAGAACACTCCCTCACTACTCACTTGCCATGAACGGAAGTTCTGATTCAAGTTAAAATTCATTAAACCATCATCATACACATCATAATGAAGGTCTGTTTGTGGTGAGTTATAGCCCTGATAAACAGTCCATTTACCCAATAGATCAGCTTTAGTAAATGAAAGCTGATTATCCTTCACCATTAAACCAGTGACAGTACGCGAGCTATCATCAGCTTTCGCTTCAAGTGATGCCGCAAATTGATAGCCAACTTGTACATTTTTAACGAGCCAAATTGCGATGTCATAACTGATATCTTCTGCGCTATTGGTTATTAGTAGTTGATTTCCATCAACTTGCCAAGCCACACTAACAGGCGCGTTATCATTATCTGTGAGCGTCCCTGTACCACCAGAAAGTAGTTCGATGCTGACAGCACTACTGTAACCACCAAACTCACTTAAGTTATCTATAACCCAAGTACCAATAAGTTCATCAGCCGTCACAGCAAGTGTTTGCTGTTGTTCAATAAGGGTCGCGTTATAGTTAGATTCTGTGGTTCTATACACGACATCTGAACTGGTTAGGCGAGTTTCGCTTTTGCGGAAAAATTCGACCGTTCTGTTTGCATCGTTCTCTAAAAGAATCGTTAGATCTAACTCAACTAAGTACTCACAGGCATCTTGCTGTTCATTATTTGCATCCGTAATCACAAAGCAACTCATCAATGCCGGCTCAGCTAGTGTAATCGTGATGTCTTGATCTTGTTGCGACCAACTAAAGTCAGTATCAACATCCATCAAACTAACATATCCGCTACCATCAGTATTAAACTCAAACTGCCCAACTGAGGTGCGATAGTATTGCGGCTGCATTAATAAATAATTGCCAGTAAGATTATTGATTGTTTGATCAACGAGTTCATCATCATCTTTAATCTCTTCTTTTGTACTGTCGATTAATCCAGGATCTTGGCTTTCAACTGTATTTATAAAGTCATCAATTTGTTCTGCACTGGATATTAAATCAAGGGTCGTATCGACCCCCTCTGGTAGTTCATAGTCATCATTATCGACAATGATCTTGATTAACGCTGCAAGTAGCAGTTTTTCGTCAGCATCAACGGCGAGCAAAGCGTCATCTAATGCCTGTTCAGAGTCTATGTCTGTACCATCGCGGCTTAAAAGTGCAAACTCTGCAGTACTAACATTAGTAATGTTTACACCGAAGTTTTCATCTTTGCTTAATGTGCCATCCGCCCCCGCTTGTGAAATAAGCGTTGCGATTGATTTCAACTGGGATACAAACTCAACACCTGGGTCAATGGCGTTATTACCTAGCGCCACCAGCTTAACCAGTTCAGCGGCATCTGAGTCATCAACCTCAATGTTTACGCTATAGCGACCTTCTGCATCAGCGGTAATCGCAAATTGTTCATCGCCAATTTGTACCACTATACTTGAGTTAATAATCGGCTCATCCGTTACAATACCGGTAATCGTTACACTGAGCACTTTACGTTTCAGTTCAATCGTTACCTTAGCTGTGGCGGTAGCACCATCATCATCAGTAACAGTCAATGAAACAGCAACATCTGCATCTTCTTCAATTTCTGGTGCGGTGATCGTAAGTTTACTTGTATCGCTTCCGCTAAGTGTTAACTCTGGACCTGATGTTTGCTGCCATGCATAACTTGCAATTGTGCCATCACTGTCTGTTGCCGTCGCTTGTAGGACTAACTCGCCGCCCTCTGTTACGCTGCTATCACTACTAATAGATACCGTGGGATTTTTGTTTGTCGCGACAGGAGGGGTATCATCATCGTCATCACCACCTCCACCGCCTCCACCACAAGCGGTTAAAGCGACAAGACTTGTCGCTAGTAATAATTGTTTTAAATACTTTATGGAGTGAAAATTAGGGGGGCTCATCATGCTAATCCTTACATTGAGTGCTGTATTTCCCTAAAAAGAGGCAACTGCTTACACAGTTGCCATAACTCAAGGGAAGCAAAACCTATTTTGAACATGAAATAAAGGCGGGATCTCAGTGTCGTCCTTAACCATAATCTGAGTTCAGTCATGTTTGCCCGTCAAATATGAACACCAGAGATCCCATCAAAGCGATTCATTTTTCGTTAAGGTTCAAGGGTAGATTAGTTACAAGAAATAAGTATGCTGAATGCCGACAAAAATGTACTCAAATACGACATTTCAATAATAAACAACAAGTTATACATAATGGCATTGATATTCTTTCGCCGTCATACCATATTTTGCTTTGAAAAATTTAGAGAAATAGGAACGTGAAGAAAAGCCCACATCGTCTATTACTAAGCTTATTTGTCGCCCTTGCCTTAGTAATTCAGCAGCTTTACTCAGTCGATAATTACGTAAATACTCACTGGGTGTGATGTTGAGTAACACTTTTAACTTACGTTGTAATTGACGCTCACTAAGCGCTAACTCTTTCGCACAATTCATCATAGAGAAGCCTTGTTGCTGGTAATGCTCGGCAACATACCGTTCAAGGTTTTCAAGTAACTGTTTGTCACGAGGATCAACCGCGATTGATTGCTCATCCTCCACATGTTCTGGTACAGCCAAAATTTGCTGCTGAGAGTATAAGTTGACCCACTGTATCCAATTCTCAACTTTTAAAAATAGCTCTTCTCTATCAAATGGTTTGGTGATCACATCTAATGCATGCTGTTGCAAACTACTTACTCTGGTCTCATAGTCGCCCTTAGCGGTCAAAATAATCACTGGAATGTGGCATGTAACAGGCGAATTATGTAATGAATCTAACACAGTAAAGCCGTCGACCTTTGGCATCATTAAATCAGTAATAATTAAATCTGGTACTTGGCTCAGCGCTATTTGTAAACCGGCTTGACCATCTTCAGCTAATAATACTTGATAACGGTGTTGCAGCTCGGTTTTCAGGTAATGGCGCAACTCGTCATTATCTTCAATAATTAGTACACTCGCTTTGTCATGACTCACTTTTGACTTTAGACTTGTGTTATCGACAGGAACTTGATCTGCAAATTGTGCAGTTTTAAAGGCGAGTTTAAAACTGGTTCCTTCTCCTAAACGGCTTGCCAGCATAATAGTGCCTTTGTATTTATCGACCAAACGTTTAACGATAGCTAAACCAACGCCACTGCCTTCTACATTTGCATGACTACTTACTCTGTAGAATGTATCAAACACCTTGTCTTTTTCAGCGTCTGCGATGCCTTTGCCTGTGTCTGTTACTTCTATGTTGGCAAGCTCACCTGATGCGCTTACGGTTAAGCTGACTTGACCTTGTTGAGTATATTTAAAGGCATTACTTAATAGGTTGGTAAGAATCGTGATCACTCCTTCTCGGGTACTTTCAATAAATACAGCCTCTTCAATATCAACCTGAAAGTCGATGGACTTTTCACCTAACACAGCAAACTGCCCCGCGACCTCTCTGGCTATTGCCGATAATGACACTACTTTAATAATCTCTTCATGGCGCTCATCATATCGAGTCAAGGTTAATAGCTTATCGACCAAGTTTTCTAAGCGCCGGCTATTACGCAATACCAAGTTCAATTGCTCACGCTTTTCAGTATTTCGTTCATCTGCGATTAGCTTTTGCAACGGCGCAATCAACAAACTCAAAGGAGTGCGTAATTCATGAGATGCATGAGTGAAAAAACGCACTTTATTTTCGAGTGAGTCACTCAGAGCATCAGCTTGCTGTTCGATTAGCATTTTTTGCTCTGCGATTTCGTCAGTGCGCTCGCTGACGATTTGCTCCAGATAATATTTTTGTTGGCGAATCCGCCGAGTCCAAAGCACTGTGAATAGCCACACCATCGCCAACATCAGCATAACTGTTAACAGATAAAACTCACTTGTTTGCCACCAAGGAGCAAGAACGGTTATGTTTAACAGTAATGGGGTAAGTGCATTAGCACCATTTTCACTACTGGCATTTACAATCAACTGATATTCACCTGCAGGAAGGTTAGTGTAGTCAACAGCCAAATTCGGGCCAGTTACCTTGCGCCATTGCTGCTCAAAGCCAGCTAACTGATAAGAATACTGATTAGTTTGCGGCTCAGAGTAGTGCAGATAACTTACCTGGAAATGAACCCGTTTTATGCCCGCAGGAATAGTCACTGTACGGCTTTTTTCTATTTGATATAAACTGCCTAAACGACCTTCACCTTGATTTACCACATCCTTATCATCGAACTGCAAACTGGTAAGCGCTAATTGCCCACCAATAGTATTAACTTCAAGGTCGGCAGGGTTAATCACGCTAACCCCTT
Source organism: Pseudoalteromonas sp. S4492 (assembly GCF_005886115.1). Classification (NCBI taxonomy): domain Bacteria; kingdom Pseudomonadati; phylum Pseudomonadota; class Gammaproteobacteria; order Alteromonadales; family Pseudoalteromonadaceae; genus Pseudoalteromonas; species Pseudoalteromonas sp. S4492. The sequence goes on along the minus strand of NZ_PNCP01000084.1, from coordinate 2,364 downwards.
GTGTGCCACCAAACATCAAGCGGCCATCACGGGTTTTTAAATAAGCACCAGCATTAAATTCATTACCTTGTAAGCCATGTCGAGCTTTATAATTTTTTATGCTCATGGTTGCAGGATCTATTTTAGTAAGGCCGTTGTTGGTACTTAGCCAGACCGAATCTTCATTGTCTTTTAACAACGCATAAACGACTTGATTAGGAAGGCCTTGAGCGACATTAAACTGATGAACTTGCTGGTTGCTCAAATCAATAATATTTAAGCCGTTCGACGTTGCGAGCCACATTTGCTGGTCAATTTCTAAAAATGCACGCACTGTATTATCAGATAAAGCCAAGTCGCCTTTGCGATAATTAGTGAGGGTATCGGTTGCAGCATTGTAATGATAAGCCCCATCACCATCTGTACCTATCCACAGATCTGCTTGCGAGGTTTTATATAAACTCGTCACCCGCGCCGTTGGAATTACCAGTTGTGTATTAGCTACAGGCTGTGCAAAACTAATAAATTTGCCGCGCTGCCTATCAAAACAAAACAGTCCTCCTCCATTCGTGCCGACCCAAACATTATTTTTCTCATCGACTAAAAGGGCATAAATACTGTTTTCAGTTAAGCCATGCGCGCCTTCATCTGCTCGAAAGTGACTGATGCTGCCATCGGTATGCAAAACATCAATCCCTTGCTGCCAGCTGCCAATCCATATATCGCCATTACGATCTTCGGCGATGGCTTTAATTGCATTACTGCTTATTGAGTACGGTGAACTTTCGGTGGTTATGCGATCTAAACGATTTAATTGCTGATCAAGAATATCGATACCGCCACCCCAGCTGCCATACCAAATACGTTGCTTTGAGTCTTCAAATAACGCCCACGCATCGTTACTTGAAAGTGGCGTTGGCTTTTTTAACTTACTAAATTGTAATGATGCGGGGTCGAGCTTACTGATCCCATGTGCAGTACCAAACCACATGATGTCACTACTGTCTCGATAGATACTATATACCCGGTCATGGGCAAGACTATATTTATCAAACGGGTCATGCGCTAAAACGGTGAAACTTGCATCAATGGGGTTGTAAACATTAATTCCGCCGCCTCGCGTTGCTAGCCAAACTCGGCCCTGGCTATCAAACTCAATATCACGAATTTCATTGCTACTAAGCCCAGAATTATCATCATTAGAAGTTAACCACTGCGTTATTGTTTTGGTACTAAGCTCAATCTTATATAAACCGCCGCCCTGACTTGCCAACCAAATACTGCCATCGGCGGCCTGTTTGATTGCAAAGATACTGGCATGAATATTTACTGGCTCAGCAAAGCCAGAAAAAACAGTATTAATTTGTTGTTTATTAATAAGATCATAATGAAGTAGCCCAGCTCCATGCGTTCCTATCCAAAGTATGTCAGCGATTTTTGATAGCGCATAAATAGGCTTTTTTAACCCTGTTATTAAGGTTTCAAGTTGCTCTGTTCGCTTATCGTAACGAAACAGGCTGCCGTCGTAAGTGCCAATATAAACTTGCTGTTGCGCCACCAATAAACTGGTAATGCGGTGCTCTTTTAAAAGCGGCTCAGAAAATTGATAATTATGTAATGCGAGTTGGTTTACGCCACTATTTCGAGTACCTATAAACAGCTGTGATTCGCTATCAAGTGCCAACGGATAGATATAGTTATTCGCTAGGCTATTTTCCTCATCAGATGCTGTGAATACAGTAAATTCATTGCCATCAAAGCGATTTAAGCCTGCCTGTGTTGAAATCCACATGAAACCTTGCTGATCTTGCACAATATCGAACACAACACTTTGCGATAGACCATCATCAATATCGTAATTATGAAATGCAGACCAAGCTGAAGGTAAAAACAGAACTGCTAAGAGCACTATAAAAAAACGGATCATCCCTAAATCTACACATTTATTATTAGTTATTAATCAAGCGTAGTTCAGTTCAGCTAACATTCATAATCATTTCCCAATTTAGGGATGAATAACCAAGATAGATATCAAGGGGTTGGATTTAGATGCGAGTTAGCGAGTTAGCGAGTTAGCGAGTTAGCGGGGTAAAGGTGCTAGGTGCTAGGTTCTAGGTGCTAGGTGCTAGGTGCTAGGTGCTAGGTTCTAGGTGCTAGGTTCTAGGTCAAGCCTATCGCTCTGATCAACTGACGTCTGACGGCTGAAAGCTGATAGCTCTGTTTATGTTGGGTTTCGCTGCGCTCAAACCAACCTACCCGTAGAATTAACGGGTGAATTTTGAGAGCGAACCGACGACCTTCGGGCTCTGAGCCTGAATTCCAGACATAAAAAAACACGCTTTCGCGTGTCTATTATATAATTTCAGTTGGTTGCGGGAGCCGGAT
>NZ_PNCP01000083.1:0-1327 GCF_005886115.1 Pseudoalteromonas sp. S4492 | reverse complement strand
TTTTATCTATCCAAAGAGGTCAAGCTACATTTTTCCTTCTAAATCATAATAACCAATGCAGTTTAGTCTTTAGTTGAGGCAAATATAAAAGACCTTTAGCTATGTAGGCTGGCCGTTGTATTGATAATCCATAATCTCGATTTTGTTTTTCAAATTTAATGAGTGTTTTTATGAAAGTCTTTGGAAAACTATTTTTAGTTATCTTTATTGTATTAACTTTATTTTGGTACATAACAAAAGATGCTGGTGTATTTATTAAAAATCAGTTTGAGCCTTTTTATTTTCACTTTGATACAGAATTTAGTTCAATAAGAACACAGGAAGGTGTTGCTTACTCTGAGTACACTTATGATCAAGGTTTTAAATCAGTATTGATTGGCGCCGGAGATGAATTTGAAAGTGGTACTTTATTTTTTGACGGTGGGCTTTTAATTATAGAAGTCAGTCTTTTTAAAAAGTTTTTGGGTTTTTCTGATTATTGCCTTATTTCAGCAAAGTTTAGAGGAGAGAAGGTATTGGTTTTGAAGACGAGCGCTGAATATGCCGGTGCTGAATTTGGAGGGAAAGTCAATTATAAGTGTAATTTTGATAAGTAAAGAGACATGGTTATCTCTACCATCATCATAAAAAATGTACACCAAAATTTGAGAATACGGTTAAGCTTTACTTTCCCTAACTGAATTATGAAAACCATTTAAATTTAAGCTATTAGTTGAGAGAAAAATACAAGCCCAGACCTCATATGTGCATATCGCACACTTGCATAATTAATAAAGGAATATAGGTAATTCAATGGAGCAATCTTCAAATAACAAAGCATTAGCCTGCTTTATTTTGTATGGTGCACCCCTTGTACTTTTAGCTAAACATGGCTGGCAATTAGGTATTTTGATGTGCTTATTGTTTCTGGGGAGCTATTGCCTTTTACCCCACATTAAAAATATTCGTAGTAATGTCAGAACATTAGATAAGCATGTTTTTGTATCGTATATTGTTGTAATTGCTTTATTTGCAGCAGTTGATATGTTTTCTAAACCTCATTACTGGAAAACTATTATCATTTTGATACTTGGATTTCTTTCACTAGTACAATTGAAAAAGTTGCAACAATATTTTTTAGAAATGGGATGATTATGCATACTAAGTGGGGTTAAGTCTTACAGTTTTACAAATTTTGGTGAGCAAGTTACTTTTTAGTTATTAGTGACAGTCAGGACTTAAAGCTTACTCTAGGTTTAAAGCACTATTTTCATATTAACAAACAGGCTCAGGTATTTCTTTTTGGTTTTTAGCTAGTCCAATGTCATATATAAGCAATGGTTTAATA
>NZ_PNCP01000082.1:0-16070 GCF_005886115.1 Pseudoalteromonas sp. S4492 | reverse complement strand
TTTACTCTCGCTAACTTTCCCCTCGCAACTCGTATCTCGCTTCTCGTACCTCGTTACTCAAACCCTTCCAACACAAGCTTTCCGCGAGCTTGATGAGATTCTAAAATCCCATGGGCTTTAACAAGGTTTGCTACGTTTATCTTACCTAAATGTTCACCCAATGTTGTTTTGATTGTGCCGTTATCAACTAAGCTAGCAAGCTCTGAAAGAAGCTGATGCTGGGCAATCATATCCTCGGTTTGGAACATTGAGCGGGTATACATAAACTCCCAATGCAGCGAAATACTTTTACGCTTTAACTTTAAAATATCAAAGCTTGCAGGGTCATCGATCAGTGCCAATTTACCTTGTGGCTTGATCACTTCCATAATGCTATCAAGATGTTGGTCGGTGTGCGTTAAGCTCACTACGTAATCAAATTCACTCAGGTCGGCTGCAAGACGTTGCTCGTTAAGGTTTTTGCTATGATCAAGCACATGATCAACACCTAAGTCTTTAAGCCAGTTGGCGCTTTCTTCTCGTGCGGCGGTACCAACAACTGTTAAATTGGTAAGCTGTTTGGCAAGCTGCACTAAAATTGAGCCTACACCACCTGCGGCACCTATCACTAATACAGAGGCTGGCTTATTGTTTTTAGATTTTTCAATCTGTAAACGGTCAAACAATAACTCCCACGCAGTAATACTGGTTAATGGCAAGGCGGCTGCTTCACTATTACTCAGGCTTGTTGGTGCAAGACCGACAATGCGTTCATCAACAAGTTGCAGCTCAGCATTACTGCCTTGGCGCGTTAAGTCGCCAGCATAAAACACACGATCACCGACATTAAATAACGAAACCTTGTCGCCAACAGCTTTAACCGTCCCCACTGCATCCCAGCCAATAACTTTGTAGCCAGTGTCTGGTGACACATTAGCGCGAATTTTAGTATCAACGGGGTTTACTGAAATTGCTTCTACGGCGACAAGAATGTCGTGACCTGTCGCAACGGGATCAGGTAATTCAATCGCTTGTAATGATGAGTCCGACAACGTTGGGGTTGCTGTAGTGTATCCAAATGCTTTCATGATGGTGTCCGTATTGATGAGTTTTGAACACTATAGCGTATAGAATTATATTAAAAAGGGTTTAGATACCAGCTCGCAATAATACGTAATCATTTTGAGGGAGCAAACCTGTCGCTACCAGCGTTAAAAATTTCTCATTTAGAACAACTAAATAACGAAATTTTTGCCTTGTTATCAACGAGGTTTTCTTGCCTCAAAAAGCCCACTTTATTAAGCAAGCTGGTATTATCCAAATTCACTTTCAAAAATTTTTTGTTAATCAAGGTCACTATTTACTAAATCGAGTAACTCAATCAGTTGCAGTGCTTGTTGTTCGTTAATGCTTGGGAAGCGACAACGAATTTGCGACGGTATATCGGCAGCTTGATCTTGCATCGCCTTGCCTTTGGCTTCGAGCTGCACGAGTCGTTTGCGTTTATCTTGGCTATCTTTGGCGATCGATAACAATGCTTTATCACTCATTTTTTTCAAAATTTGCGTCATCGCACCGCCATCAATGGCGGTTTTTTCAAGTAATTCAGCAATGCTGATCTGATCTTTTTCCCACAGCGCCATCATCACTACGTATTGCGGGTAGGTTAAATCTAATTGGTTGAGAGAATCTCGATACGCACGGGCAATCCCATTCGACGCCATATATAAGCGGTGGCATAGCTGGTTATCTAATTTTAGTTGTGGGTATTTCATGCACGATCCTCAAAATTCAATACGAGTATTTTAATTTGCATACAAAATATTTGCAATCCCGAAAAAGCTGATCTAATATATTTTGCATGCAAAATATATTTTCACTCAATTAGGAGAGTAATCATGAAAGAACTACAAAGTATCGCATACACAGCAAAAGCAACAGCAACAGGTGGCCGTGAAGGTACAGCAAAATCAGATGATGGTCGTTTAGATGTGGCACTATCAACTCCTAAGGGGTTAGGTGGTGATGATGGTCAAGGTACAAACCCTGAGCAGTTATTTGCAGCAGGTTACGCGGCTTGTTTTATCGGCGCATTAAAGTTAGTGGCTGGCCAGGCAAAAATTAAATTACCTGCAGATACTCACATTAACTCTGAAGTATCTATTGGCCCTATCGAAGGTGGTTTTGGTATCGCTGTTAAGCTTGCGGTATCGGTGGGTGATCTTGATAAAGACACCGCTCTTGCACTGGTTAATAAAGCGCACGAAGTATGCCCATACTCAAACGCAACGCGCGGTAACATTGCTGTAGAATTATCAGTGATCTAATCGCTATTGGTCAAAATAGGCCGTGCTTTATGCACGGCTTTTTTGTTTTTCAGCAATCGATTTTGCTAAATCACCTGAACCCGTAAGCGCTGATACTAGGCCTTCGCGTGGTTCACTAAATTGTATTGGCTTTATCTTGCTTGCTCGGGCTGCATCGAATACCGGTACTTGGCTCATTGCGTATTCAGACAATGCGGTAATGGTTAATGATGGGTTTACCCCTAAATTACCCGGTATGATTGAGCCGTCAATAACACGCAAGTTTTGATAGCCGAACACTTCTCCTGAGCTATCAACTACGCCGTTAGAAGCATCAGTCCCCATGGCGACTCCACTCATTATATGCGCCGTCATCGGGGCACCAAAGAGCACTTCAGATAAGGCAGACCCCGGCACGCCACCGAGTTTTTCGGCGTAGAGTTTGGTTGCTTCTTCTGCTTTTGGAAAACTAACACTAAGCGGCGTGTCATTGTCTTTTTGCACCGCAGTAATGCCGTTTTTAAATAATCGATACCATTTACGTCGCCATTCAAGGTGAATAAACGCCTCTGATTTTTGCATCACCAAAAAGAGAATTGAGCTGCGGGCTTTACCTTTTGGCCGCAAGACTTTGGCTGTTTTTATTGGATGGCGCAGTGTATTAACTAAAAACTTAGCAATACGCTTGAGGCCTTTTCCAGTCACCATAGGAACGTAAGGTAAATATAGCCATGTGCCATCGGCGCCTTCTCTAAACCGGCAAATTTCAATATTGGTGTCTTTGTCGACCGAAATAAATGAGCTGATCGCAACACCATCATCAACTTTTTTAGTAGTGTTGTTCGCGGTGGTGAGGGTTTCTGAATTAGTGCGAATTTGCTGACCTAGCCAAGCTGAAATATTGGGCAATGTTTTGTCTTTATCGCGCATTTTTAAAAGCAAAGGCACGGTGCCCATGACCCCTGCGCTTAGCACAACGCCACGTGCTGTTAGCGTATAAACATGGCTATTGCGATGACTGGTATCTTTAATCTTAATTTTGTATCCGGCGCTGCCATCTGCATTGAGCGGGGTGATTTTGATTACTTCAGAGCTGGGTCTTATCTCTACGCCATTGCGTTCGGCAAAGTACAGATAGTTTTTCATTAAGGTGTTTTTGGCATTATGGCGACAACCAATCATGCAGCTACCACAGTAATGGCAGGTATTTCGCCTTGGACCATCGCCATTAAAGTATGGGTCGGGTAGCTCTTTGTTATAGGCTTCGCCGGGTTTTGCAAAAAGTACCCCAGTGTTCACGGTTTTGAATGAGTCACCTTGACCCATCTGCTCTGCAATCTCTTTTAGTGTGTGATCGGCAACATTGGTATAGGTATTTTTGGCACTGCCTAACATGCGCTGTGCAAGGCCATAGTAGGGCATTAGGCTTTCTTTCCAGTCTGATTTTATGCGTGTCCACGCTGGAGATTGAAACACTTCATCATCAGGAATAAGGTGCACATTGGCATAAATTTGTGAGCCTCCACCCACACCCACACCATGCAGCACAGTGACTTTACTGGTAAACGAAAATTGAATGCAGCCTTTTAGGCCAATTTCAGGCTGCCACATATAATTTTTGATATCTAGGTTGGTCTTTGGAAATTCTTTATCGTCGCGGCGTAGGCCTTTTTCGAGTACTAAAACTCGGTTGCCTTTTTCGCTTAGGCGAAGCGCACTCACTGAGCCGCCAAAACCAGAGCCTATAATAATTTGGTCAAAATCAAATGTGTGTTGCTGCATTATTATCACCTGTTGGTGTTTATTATTATGAATTTAATTTACTTAAAAAGGCTAAAAGCTTATCGGCAAATCTGCCGTAAGGCGGCATTAAAAATTTCACGCTCGAAAACTTGGCTTGATAAAACACCGGGCGTAATTTTGAAAAGGTTAAAAAGCCTTCATAGCCATGGTAATGCCCCATACCACTGGCACCTACGCCACCAAAAGGTAAGTCGTGCTGACCAACATGAAACAGGGCATCGTTAACGCTTACACCCCCCGACATCACCTGCTCAATATAAAAGTTAATAAGCTGTTTGTTGTAGCTAAACGGGTAAAACGCTAAAGGTCTATCTCGCTCTGCAATATAATCAACGACTTGCTGCGAGTCTTGATAGGTTTTTACCATTAAAATAGGTCCAAAAGTCTCGCGGGTATCAATGCTCATACTGTCATTGCTGTTTAAAATTAATGTCAGTGGCAGTTTTCGCGTGTTGGCATCTGCAACTTGGTCGCTGAGAGAAATAACGTCAGCGCCGAGTTGTTTGGCTTCTTCAATACAGTTTGTAAGGCGTTTAAATGCGCGGTCATCAATAATGGCTGTGTAATCTTGGCTATGGATATCTGGCACATGTTTCTTCGCCCAGCGAGTTGCTGTATCGATAAATAGTGCAAGTTGAGACTGATGCACAAATACATAATCAACATTGGTACAAATTTGCCCAGCGTTCATTTGCTTTACATACATGATGCGCTCGACAGCTTTTTGCATCGGGTAATCAGTAGCAATCACAGCAGGAGATTTACCTCCTAACTCAAGGGTTACAGGCGTTAGGTTTTGCGCCGCTGCAGCCATCACTTTTTTGCCGGTTTCACCTGAGCCTGTGAACATTAAATGATCAAAGGGAAGCTTTGAAAAGGCGATGCCTACTTCACCAGTCTCACAGTAAAATTGCAGCTTTTCGGGCTTAAAATAATTGCCCACTAGCTCGCCTAAAAGCGCGCTTAAATGCCGTGAGTTTTCAGACATTTTAACCATCGCCTTATTACCTGCTGCAAATGCTGCGGCTAATTGACTAAAGGCTAAATTTATCGGGAAATTCCACGGCACAATTAACCCTACAACACCAAGCGGCTGGGGAATAACTCGGTTCTTTGCCCCTAAATACATGCGGTGATCAACATGTCGCTTTTGCACTTTCATCCACTTTTTAAGGTGCTTTAACGTGCTATTGATATCTGCACAGGCATTAATGATTTCGGCAAGTAAGGTTTCATGGCGAGAGCGATTCCCATAGTCTTGATTAATGGCCTCGATAATACGTGCTTGGTTCTCAGTAATCATGGCTTTTAACGCAAGTAAGTGTTCACGTCTTTGCTGGTAGTTTTCAATACCTGCTGCTTTGGCATGGCTGCGCTGCGCGACTAAGTCGGCCATTAAAATGCTATCGATGCTTACTGGTTTAGTGGCAATGTTCATCTGTATGTTCTGTTTATCAGAGTTTGTTCTAGCATAAATAAATCGCTTGCAGTTGATTTGACTTTTTAGGACACTGAAATGACTCTTTAGGACAAAAGGCACACTGTGTGGAAAGTTTAATTCGCTCTTCTAGTTTAGCTGGGTTTGAGAATTTAGTGAGGCAATATGGTGTAAATCCAATTACTTTGTTGGAGAAAGCAGGTATTTTACCCGCACAGTTACGCGACCCAGACAGCTTTGTTGTTTACGCTCATTACCTTGAACTACTTGAACTTGCTGCCCAAGCGTGTGATGAGCCATGTTTTGGCTTAAAGCTTGGCGCATCACAAAGTATGAGTACTGTGGGCTTAATTGGTGCTTACATGTCGCGCCAGCCTACGATTCTTGATGCCCTTAATGTTGCCCAAAAATACATATACCTGCATGCCGAAGGCATTGTGCTTAACCTTGCACTGCTTGGGCAAACAAGTTGTGAGGTCCGTTTTGTCCGACTCTCTGACGAAAAACACGAGTTTGAGCAAAAATCTCAGTTGGCAGTGTGTTTGGTCAATAAAATATTAAAAGAATTAGTTGGCCCGAAATGGCGCGCCGATAAAGTGTGTTTACGGCAATCTGTGGCGGTGAAACAGCGGCCATTATTTAATAAAGTGCTTAATTGTGAAGTTGAGTTTAACAGTGACGTAGATGCGATTTATTTTTCTAGCGCATTTTTATCCTTTAAACCCCAGCTCAATGATGCCATTTTAGACACCTTAATAGCGGATCAACTTGAGCTGCAACGCCTCAATAAACTCCCCGATGAAATGCTGCAAATAGAAGGTGCGATGAAAATCTTGCTAGCAACCGGTGAGTGCAATAAAGAAAATACCGCTAAAAGTGTTGGGCTACACCCCAAAAAGCTGCAACGTATATTAACTGAGCATAACACCAGTTATCGGCAATTGTTGGACGAAGTTAGAAAGTCAGAGGCAATGCGACTATTACAACAAAAGCATATCAATATGACCGACTTAGCACTGCGTTTAGGCTATGCGGAGCTGTCGATTTTTAGTCGTCGCTTTAAGCTATGGTTTGGTGTGTCACCCACCGAATGGCAGCAAAATTTGCGCTAACTTTACAAAAAGGCTCAATCACACTAAAACTTCATACTTTTTTTTCTAATTGTCCCTGTGAAGTCATGCAAATGGTCTAAACTATTAGCAAACCTACAATAAAAACAGGAAATGTCGATGCGGCAGTTAGCATTAGCGAAAAAGCTATTATGGCTTACGGTAGGCAGTATTTTTATTACTGTGTTTGTTTTATCAAGTGTTTTATGGTGGCAACTGTCAAACAGTAACCAGCAATTAGCTGCGCAATCAGAAAAGTTGATTGTTGCTGAAGTTGAAGACAAACTCGCCTCAAATGCCGCCGCATATGGTGAACAAGTAGCTGGGTTTATTAACGAAGCGTACCGAGTACCTTACTCATTTGCCGCTATCTTAGGCGATCATGATGCTGCAACGACCCTAACACGTGATGCTGTGGTTGAAGTAAATCGCTCGTTACTTAAAAAAAATACAATTCTTTCATCTATTTATTCGCAATTTGAAGCAAATGCATTTGATGGACGTGATGCAAATTTCATCAGTGGTTATGACCACTCTGTAGCAGGTGTTGGCACACTCGAAATTTATTTCACACGCAATCGAGATGGTGCCATTGAACAACAGGTGGTTGACGATGCGGCTGAGAAGTATGTCGATACGCTCAATGAATTTGGCCAGCGGGAAGCTGAGTGGTACTTGTGTGTAAAAGATACCAAAGTGCCTTGTATAATGGAGCCCTACTTATACGAAATCACCCCTGGTTACTCTGAAATGATGACCTCTTTAACCGTGCCCATTCTTCGTGATAACGAATTTATTGGTGTTGCTGGGGTTGATTTAACCCTGCCAGTGTTTCAAAGCATGACCGAAAAACTCTCAAAAGAGCTGTACAACGGTAAAGCACGCGTCACCTTATTAAGCTCACTCGATTTAGTGGTTGGTAGTAGCCATTACAAAGATAAGTTAGGCAGACCGTTAAAAGAGGCGGTGGCCAAAAGCACTTTAGACAATTACGTAAAAGCGAAAAAACAAAGTGGTGTATTTAAAGTCGGTGATGAGTATTTAGTTAACTACCCAATTACCATAAAGCTTGCAAAAACACAGTGGAACTTATTGATTGAAGTACCCGCTGAGCTTGCCCTTGAAGGGCCGCATGCACTGGCTAATAGCATGAGCGAAAATGCCAATACACTAGGCGGTTTAATCTTGGTAACGGGTATTATTATTGCTGGTGCCGCCTTTGTGATCATGACCTTAGTGATCCGCACAATTGTGGCACCACTACAGCAAATTCAACAGCGCGTTGATAACCTTGCCAGTGCTGAAGGTGATTTAACTCAAACCTTGCATGTTGATACTCACGCTGAGCTAATCGCATTGGCAACAGGCTTTAATGCATTTCTTGCTAAATTGCGCGATTTAATTGGTGAGCTTAAAAATGTATCAACGCAAACCAAAGAGCAGGCTCACTTAGCGACTAGTGTTGCTGTTGATACTAAACACAACGTTCAAGCTCAGTTCCAAGAAATTGAGAGCGTAGTAACCGCCATGAATGAAATGAGCGCGACAGCACTCGAAGTAGCAAGAGCCTCAGAGCAGTCAGCACAACAAGCCGATGAAATAAACAGCCTTGTGGTGAGTAGTGAATCGAGCTTGTCGTCTGCGGTTACCCAAGTTAAAACCATGTCGGATGAAATCAAAGAGGCCAATCAAGCGGTTGAAAAAGTCGCGGCACGTAGTAACGACATTACACAAATTTTAGATGTGATCAGAACAATTGCAGAGCAAACAAACTTACTTGCACTGAATGCAGCAATTGAAGCGGCAAGGGCCGGTGAACAAGGCCGTGGCTTTGCGGTAGTAGCAGATGAAGTAAGGGCTCTCGCTTCAAAAACACGTTCATCAACCGATGACATCAGCGGCCTAATCGACAGCTTACAGCTAGAAGTAGGCAACGCTTCTAAGGTCATTGAGCAAGGTGTTGTGCGTGCACAAACCGCGGTAGATGAAACCTCCGTTGCATTTGATGCATTACACGAAGTTGTCGTCAAAGTGGATGAAATCACGCAGCAAATTACTCACATTGCAACGGCTGCAGAAGAGCAAAGCTCAGTCACAGAAGAGATAAACCGCAACCTGACGTTAATTTCAGATGCCGCATCGCAACTAGCTGAGCTATCTACCCAAGCCGGAGACGGTAGCCAAACCCTCAATGCACTCGTTGCACAACAAGATGATGAGTTGAATAAGTTAAAGACGAAATAGTTATAAGGTGCTAGTTGTTAGGCTCTAGGCTCTAGGCTCTAGGAGCTAGGAGCTAGGAGCTAGGAGCTAGGCGCTAGGTGCGAGGTTCGAGAAAAACGCGATGTAAAATCGCTGCTACATGCTCGCATCTCGTACCTCGTAACTTTACTCTCGTAACTCGTACCTAATACCTTATTTCGCGTGCCAAGCAAGCGTGACTCCTACAAGGTAGCAGCGGCTTTATGCCGCGACTAAGGGTAAAAATATCGCTATGCGATGAAGAAATCGGATCTGAAAATCGATTAAGGGTGGTTATGCATCGCTCGTAATTGTTAGATATTTATTTTTACCAAAAGTAACGTAATAGATGGGTAAAAATAGACCCGATAGTAAGTGACTGCTCATAGTGTTCGAAACAGTTACTTTATTTGATTGAATATCTTTGACAGAAAGTTTAGGGCTAGAGCACCAATCAATGGAGAACCAGATAAATTTAGTGTCATCAGGTATTGTGTAGTTGGTTAAAGAGTTGGGTTTGATTTTGCCGATTTTTTTAGAGTCGGCCCATAAAGTGTAATCTCTAATTTTATCATGATATTGTTTTGGTCTGGTTACTTCAATTTCCATTTGAACCTCACAAGGATAGTAATTCCATTAAACTTAACGGGCTTATAGCTCGTTTTCTTCTATAGTCAGTGTATTTTTAACAGAGCCGTTAATTAATTTCTAGTCGTATAGTGCAAGGAATCTTAGGCTCATGCTCGTACCTCGTATCTTTACTCTCGTAACTCGTATCTTTACTCTCGTAACTCGTATCTTTACTCTCGCAACTCGTAACTAATACCTTGTTTCGCGCGCCAAGCAAGTGTGACGCCTACAGGTAGCAGCGGCTTTATGCCGCGACATGGGTGAGGTAAGGGCATACGAGAATAAAACGCGATGTAAAATCACTGCTACATGCTCGCCCCTCGCATCTCGTATCTTTACTCTCGTACCTCGTATCTTTACTCTCGTAACTCGTAACTCGTAACTCGTAACTCGTAACTCGTAACTGAATCTAACTACACTGCGCTTGATTACGGCCTTGGTTTTTGGCTTGGTATAATGCTTTATCGGCGCGTTTTAACATCGATTCTATGTGCTGATCGCTTGCTTGTAAGGTGCTAACACCAATACTCACGGTGAATTTAACGTGTTTGTTGTCGGCGATGATGTCTTGCTGTTCGATATCGGCTCTGATCCTTTCTGCGATAGCAAATGCCGTGTGGTTATTTGCCATAGGTAAAAATAAGACAAATTCTTCTCCACCAATGCGACCCGCAATATCTGATGATCTGCTATGTTGGATGAGCTTATGTGCAGTGGTTCGTATTACCTCATCGCCAGTAGCGTGGCCAAATTTATCGTTTATACCTTTAAATTGGTCTAAATCTAGCAGTAACAGAGAGCAGGTACATTGCACGTCATGATATTTTGAAAACTGCTGATTAACCTTTTCGAAGAAGCCGCGGCGATTATAAAGTTGTGTTAAATGATCTGTTACAGATAAGGCTAATGCCTCATGCTTAGCACGTTCTAGCTCATAGGTTCGCTCTTCTACTTTTTGTTCGAGCATGGTGGTTAGTTTTTGTTGCTCTTTCTTGCGCTGAATAAACACGGCTTGAATAAGTAATATCGCTGAAAGAGTAAATAAAAAGAAAAACTGCATGGTCACTTCTGCTGTTTTAGGATGATGATAATAAAAATACCCCCAGCCTTGATTACTTCCGACCCAAGCTGCAAAAAACACCAACATATTCATGCAACTGGTGGCAGTTGGTGATAACCGCGTAGCGGCATAAAGCAGCGGAAACAGCAGTAATGCAGGTTGTAAAAATGGTAATGTCATGGTTGTGTATGCGGGGCCAAAAATAAAATAACACAACAAAACCACCGTCAGAGTAAGCAACAGAAGTTTAGAAAATTCACTAGAAGTGACTGTATGCGGCCAATTTCGCCATAAAAAGTAAAGGGCAGGGGTGAACACAATTGCCGCTAAGGCATTGCTAATACTCCAATTTAAGATGCCTACATACAAGCCATTAAACCACTCGATACCAACTAGTGAGTATATGCCCACACCGAAAAGTGCAGAAATCACACCAATCGCTATGCAAGCAACAATAAACACTCTGGCTAAACTGGTAACGCTCGTCAGCAGCGTGTGTTGTTTAAGTTTTCGGTTAATTAGCCAAAATGCTGTTAAAGCAGCGAGAGTATTACCTGTGGTTGTCGCGGCATTTATTGCTATGTGTTTAAACGTGAATGGATTCAAGCCGCTGAGATAAAAATAACAAAACACAACTAAACAGGTGCCTGATGCAACGCCCAACCAGGCTTTACGACCAAATAACATCAAGCCTGCCAATGCGACTCCTGCTGGAGGCCATACTGCTAGTGTTTTTAACACTTGCATGGTAAACAAGCCAAACAGCAGATAAACAGAGCAAACAATGATATTAAATTGCCAAGGCTTGAGCTGTGTGTTCATACATCCCTTTATGCGCTTATGTAAGAAAGCCACCGACTGGCGAGTTAGCATTAATCAAACTACTAATAAATTAGTATATTAGTAGTTAGGAATTAGGCAAATTCAGTTAATTTAAAAGTAGTTTTTATAACACTGTTTGCTATTCATACAATTTATTAGACTAATAGTTAATGTGCTTAAAAAACAATCTTTAGCTTACACTTTAAAAGCGTTTAAAATCAGTAAAGTTATAAATATCAATGTATTAAATTTGTTTCTGATACTCTCAACTTATTAAAAACACCTATTTTATAAATTCATACCCGACCTTTTGCCTAATCGTGTTTTGTATCTGGCTGCTTTACCCTAACTGGAAAATAAAAACTCACACAATTTTTCAAGATAGGCAGTAGGAGAACTCATGAATACGAGGCAGCAATCAGCGTCAATAACGCCTGCTGAACAAGGATCGGATACTCATACCGACCAGCAAAGCTATCAAGCTCTTCATAAACCCAGCAGTGAATTTTCGAGTCGCGACGAATACCTTGAACACGAATTACAAATTATGCAGCCTAAGCGCTGGCGTCCTAACTTACCATTTCGTGATTATCGGTTTGAATTAGAAGACTCTATCCCTGCCATGGCAGGGACCATAGGCAAGGTGGTCATGGTGGGTGCAATTGCTGCAACATTTGCAGCGCCATTGGGCTTAGGTGAAGGCTTTATTCTAGAAAACGTGCGCTATGAGCTGTTAATTGTATCGATCTTCATTTTATTATTTTCAGGCTTCTTTTTACCAACAGCAAACTTAGCGGGTACGCATGGCCCGCTTATTCCTTTGATCCCGATTGTAGTTGCTGCGGGTGGTCACCCAATGGCCTTCGGTTTACTGATAGGGGCGTTTGGTCTATTACTGGCGCTTAGTAAAGGCGGGAGTTTACTGGCGGGGTTAACCAGCCGAGGCGTGTGTGGCGGTTTACTGCTTTACCTTGGTTTTATTGGCACGATTTCGCAGGTTAAAAAGCTATTTGCATGGGCTGAAGGCATTGATATGACCCATATCGCTTTCATTGTGATCTTGTCGACTATCGTGTTATATGCCTTACTTGAGCACTTCAAAAAACGTTGGTTAGCTGTGCCTTTAAGTTGCTTACTTGGTGGTTTAATCGCATTTTTACTGGGTGCACCGTTTGAGTTTAAAACAGCGCCGGGTTTACCAAATATGAACCCAATGTATTGGTGGGGTGAAAATACCGGTTGGATGCTGGGTTTACCGACCCTAGAGAGCTTTGTTGTGGTATTGCCATTCGCGGTGCTTGCGGTTGCCATGTGGTCACCTGACTTTTTAGGGCATCAAGTATTCCAAAAAATTAGTTACCCAGAACGCACAGAAAAAGTACAAATGAACATTGACGATACCATGTTCAGTGCTTCAATCCGCCAAACGTTTGGTTCTTTGTTAGGCGGCTCTAACTTTACCTCGTCATGGGGAACCTACATCGTGCCAGCAGCCATCGCTAAACGCCCAATTCCTGCCGGAGCGGTGTTAACGGCATTATTTTGTATTATTGCCAGTATTTGGGGCTACCCAATGGATTTAGCTATTTGGCAACCCGTGTTATGCGTCGCGCTAATAGTTGGTGTGTTTATCCCGCTTCTAGAAGCGGGTATGGAAATGACTCGCGAAGGTAAAACTACGCAATCGGCTGCTATTGTGGTGTTTTCATCGACTTTAGTGAATCCTGCATTTGGCTGGTCATTAACTATGTTGCTCGACAATTTGGGCTTAATTGGTTGTAAAGAACGAAGCTCTGAACTAACCCCAATGAGCCGCTGGATCATTCCATTAGTAATGTTTGTTATTTTAACAAGCGTGATGGCAATGGTGGGTATGTTGCCAGGGATCCCAGCATTAATGGCAGACTTTAGACATTAATATATAAGGGTAAGGTGATAAACGCCTTACCCTTTTTTAAAGCTTTTATTTAAACTTAACTGTTTTTTCGCTGCGGGTGTAAGTTCGGGTATCGGGTTTTGTCCATTGACCTTTTTTAAGGTAAGAGGTCGACACTACAAAGCTGTTGTTTTTAAACTCGCTTGTCGATTTCACCTTAGTGATCCCTTCTTTATTACCCGTTACATTTTCATAAGCAACAAATTGAGTAGGGCTAAGTACATTCATAGTGCCTTGGGTATAAAAACCTGCCGTAGTGAAGTAATAAAACACCAAAGACTGCTTTTTATTGTCCCAAAAAATCATCGACTCACCACCATATTCACCTTCATTGATAGAGTGAATGGTTTTAATCGCCGTGCCATTGAGCGCGCGCTGCCAAGTACTCACATCTTGCACTGCCGGTTTACCTACTGCGACATTAAAGTCTGACTGCCATGTGCCTAAGTAAGGTTCAAACACTTTTAGCTTGTCATCAAGTTGTTGCTCTGCTGCCATAACAGAAAGTGAACACAGGCAGATTGATAGTAAAAGTGATTTTAGGTATGCCATAATAGCGTCCCGATAAAATTAATTTGTTTTGCAAAGTATAGGTGATAATTCGTTGATTAAGAAAGCATTAATTACATTTTCATTGTTGTTTCTAGCGCTGCTATGGCTGGTATCGTGGCAACTTAATATTACCTACTTTATTGCAGGCACTTACAGCGTAGCGAGCTTAATAAGCTTTTTGGTATATGGCTGGGATAAACGTTTAGCGATGCAACATGGCGAGCATGTGATAAGAGTACCTGAGCGTACACTGCATATTTTAGGGTTAATCGGCGGCTGGCCAGGTTCATTAATTGCGCAGCAATGGTTAAGACACAAATCAAAAAAACGCAGTTTTATTGCCGTACTTTGGTTAACAATTATTGTTAATGGCAGTGCACTGTCGTCACTGTATTATTTGCAGTTAATTTAAAAGAAGATCAAAAAAGGAAAGCAACAGCTTTCCTTTTTTGTGAAAACCACTTATTGAGCAGCTTGAATTGATTCAATACTATCAAGCTCAATCGTTAGAATTGTTTTCTTATCAACAACAACCCATTTGCGGTAAGTTAAGTAACCTGGCTTTGTTACTTCAATGTCGTACTTACCTTCATCAAGTTCGATACCATCTTCATAAACAGGTTTAATATTCATAATACGAACACGCGCATCATCAGGTGTTGTGACCACCGTTAATGAAATAACCGATTCATCTACAACTACTTCAGGTGTTACTTCTGCAATAGGCTCTGGTTGGGTCTCAACATCATAGCTTGATGAACAGCCGGCTAAAACCAATAATGCAAATAATGCGCTTAACTTTTTCATAAATACTCCATTTAATAGTTCACAATAAACGAAACCGCTTATAGTTTGAAAACTTATGAATAATCAAGGAATAACAATAGAGGTGGGTAGCTATTATTAGTCTTCCGTGACTTTCATATTTATCATCAATAATAAAATTTGAGATATTTTAGTATGTATCCTAATAAGGTTCAAATTATAGTTTCATTAATGTTATTAAATAATGATTTTTAATTATTGTGTGTATTGTGGTTTTAAAAATAGTAATTATTAATTTTCATCATTGTTTTCTTTATCAAGCGCTATACTGAATTTTCCCTGCCGAGTGAGATTAAAAATCGCACGTTGCCAATTTTCTGGTTGATTTTGTATTGCAGAATCAAACAGTGTTTTAAATAAATCAATAATGTGGTCAGAAACGGCAATAGGGTGCTGAGTTTCATCGGCCTCTTTTTCATAAAAGGCCTGGCATGTAATGACTTCATCGTGCTGGCAATCTAAAATTAACATCGCTTTCGACCAGTCATCGTTAATTTGTTGATATAGATATTGACCTAGTTGCTGTGGTATTTGTGAGTTGGTTGTCATGTGCTGTCCTTAGCGTTGTTGCTATAAAGTGCCGTTTTCGTATTTATTGGCAAGCTCTTTCCATGTGTCAAAAAA
Source organism: Pseudoalteromonas sp. S4492 (assembly GCF_005886115.1). NCBI lineage: Bacteria > Pseudomonadati > Pseudomonadota > Gammaproteobacteria > Alteromonadales > Pseudoalteromonadaceae > Pseudoalteromonas > Pseudoalteromonas sp. S4492. The sequence continues at coordinate 745 of NZ_PNCP01000082.1, read as the reverse complement.
TCCACCATGAAAGAAATAGCTATCAGAGATATTCAATATTTGATAATTTGTTGTCTCATGGTCTTTCCGTGAATAGTTTGATAGGCTATATCCCTGATCGCCTCGTTCATTTAGCCTCCCTATTAGTCTTGTAATACCGATATCTTCACCTTCCACGAGGTCATCAGTACTTATTGTGCCATGAGGTAATCCACCTGCGTTGGGCATTTTGGTGAAAAACTCAAATTTTTTAACAAACCAAGGTAAAATTGATAGTGGTGCATCAAATTGCCTAGTAGCTAAAAACGGGGCTTGACCTTTTGGTGAAATCATCCAATGAAGGATAACTGATAAGTATCCGTTTTGATTGTAAAAGGAGTGATAACGGCCAGGATAATTTAATGAATCTTCAATTGTAATTAGATGTTTTATCCCTTTTGGTGGATTCTCTGGGTCTTTTATTTCTTTTAGTGAGGGGAAAAATTGTTTAGTCATTTAAATGCCTCCTTTAATGGGAGTGGTAACAGGTGTGATTGTGATAGCATCACCAAACTGTTCTAAGTTGATCAGCTTTCTCTCAAAATTAAATGTTTCAACTGCACAATAGTCTGCTCCTTTGAATAAACTGTTTAACTAACGGAATTTCTCTGTATTAGTCATAGTTATATTGCCAACATCCATGTTGTTAAAGAGCGGTTACTGTCGTTTATTAATTTGGCTCTGTTGGTGGTGTTACATCAATTAACCATGCTGGAATGTAGCCATT
>NZ_PNCP01000081.1:0-31121 GCF_005886115.1 Pseudoalteromonas sp. S4492 | reverse complement strand
ACTTTTATGGAGTCAGATCAGCTAGGAGCTAGGTACTAGGCGCTAGGGTAGACCGAGTGGATTCGAACCACTGACTTTTGGGTCGGGTTATAGAGAGCGGTAGTGTGCTAACTAGCTGAGATAGAACTGTATAATGTTGATTTTAGGATAATAAAATTCTGAGAAGTTTTAATAAATTGGTACGACCGAGTGGATTCGAACCACTGATTTTGGCGTGGGTCATACAGAGTGGTAGTGCTCTAACCAACTGAGTTTCAACTGTTTAATATTGATTTTAGGATAATAAAATTATGAGGAATTTGAATAAATTGGTACGACCGAGTGGATTCGAACCACTGATTTTGGCGTGGGTCATTGAGAGCGGTAGTGCTCTAACCAACTGAGTAAATCTTTTTAGATTAGTGTACTTATTAATAGAAGTTGTAGGAATTACAAAGAAGCAATAAAGATATAATTGGTACGACCGAGTGGATTCGAACCACCGACCTCTACCATGTCAAGGTAGCGCTCTAACCAACTGAGCTACGGTCGTACAGGCATTTAATTCTGAAGTAGATTAAATGTTTTGGTACAACCGAGTGGATTCGAACCACCGACCCCTACCATGTCAAGGTAGTGCTCTAACCAACTGAGCTACGGTTGTATTTTGATTTAAAACTGTTGTTAGCGTGGCTAAACAACGGAGGCTAATATATAGCGACTGGTTGTGTGAATCAAGCAGCTTTAGCTATTTTTGTGCTAAGTGCTGGTTTTTTATTCATAACGGACTAATTTCGCACGTTCTGTAAAAACCTTGCCACCAAGCAACATGGCTTTTCGCAGAGTGCTTAAGACTTTGTAAAATTGCGTCATTACTGTCGCTATCTACAAACTGGGCCATTTCGGTGTCATGCCATATTTGCAGGTAAAGAGGTTGCAGAGTTTCTAATCTACCCACTAAGAATGATTGATAAGGCTGTAGTTGCTCTAAATAAAACTTTTTAAACACATTGCTAAGCGTTTGCGCTTTTTGTTTATTCTTGTTGGCAGGGCAGAGATCATCTTTTGAATACTTCATGAGCAGCGCTGTTAATTGTTGATTGTAATGTGTTTGCACACGAGCCGCAGAAATAAGTAGCTTGTTGTATTTAAAACGATTTAATACTTCGAGTTGGCTGATGATTTGCTCAGGCTCTATAGCGTTTATTTTGCCGGTATTAATTTGATTGTTTAACTTAGCAATTTGCTCCATCGCACTCACGGTTTCGATAAAACCTGCGGTGTTTTCATCAATGTGTGTCGAGCTTAGCTGCCAGCTTTGCTTAAACTCGGTTTCGTTGAGCAGCATAGCTTTAAAGTAGTTAGCAAGGTTTGCTTGCTTTTGTCCTGCGGTGAGTTTTATTTTTTCAAATAGATCATCTTGTTCTTCAAAGCTTTCTAAGCACTCATTTGCACTTTGAATAAACTTAATTTGATAACTAAGAACATTAGCAGGCGTTGCTGTTTTGCCAAGTTGGTTATTGTGCTCAGCAATAAGGGTTGCAAGTTTACATTGACGTAATTGGGCAAGTTCAAGCATGCCAATGGTTGCTTTATCTTCAGTATTTTCAGTGAAGTGGTTAGCAGTTATCGTACTTGGTTTAGAGAGTTTAAAACTTTCAGTTTTAAGCACGTTTTCTAATCGTTGCGCGTAGGTGTGATTTACATCACCCGAAGAGGGCGTGCAGGAAATAAGTGCCACGCACGCTGTTGCGATGATAGAGTTTAAAAGGCTATTGGTTTTGCAAAAAAGGTGCATGTTTAAATCGCCTATGAACCGTGAACATCAACATAATTGCTGCGGCACTTAACCCCACAATAATGCCTATCCAAAAGCCATGAGGGCCCATTGCTGGAACAATTAAATCTGTACGAGCAAGTACGAAGCCAAGCGCAAAGCCGATCAACCAATACGATACAAAGGTGATATAACCAATCGGTGCCGTGTATTTTAATCCCCGTAAAATACCATTGGCTGAAACTTGCAGGGCATCTGGTAACTGGTAGATACAAGCCAGTACCATGATTGAAGAAGCTAGCGCCAATACTTCAGGGTTGTCAGAATACAATTGGCTTATTATATCTCGAGCAAAAAAGGTCACACTTGCCAGCAGAAAAGCAATAATTGCCGCGAGAATATAACTCGTTTTAACGGCATTTTTTAACTGCAGATAATGTTGTTGGCCAAATAAGTTGCCTATTCGAATGCTAATGGCAATTGAGAGGCTCAACGGCATCATAAACAATAGTGTCGTTACACTGGCCGCAATTTGGTGACCCGCAACGGCAACTGCACCTAAGTGCGCTATAAACAAAGGAATACAAGCAAATAGCGTGACTTCAAAAAAGGTAGCTAATGAAATTGGAATACCCACTTTGGTGATAGTCCATAAAGTAGCGGGCTTTGGCGCTTCGAAATTTGCTAATAATGCTTTGGCATCAATCTTTTTATTAAAGTGGCAATAAATAACCTGAGTTAACGCCATTGCAGTAAATACAAGTGCGGTGGCAATACCACAGCCCGCGCCACCGTAGGCTTGAAAACCTAATTTACCATGTATAAATACGTAGTTGGCTGGAATATTGACCGCTAAGCCAATTAAGCTAATGTAAAAAGCAGGTTTGGTCATTCCCATACCTTCAGTGATATTGCGATACACACTGAAAAGTAAAAAACCAAAAATACCCCATTTAACAAAATGAATGTATTGCTCAGCTAAGTGGGTAATAGACTGTGAGGTGTCTAATTGACTAAGCACAGTATCAGCAAGGCTTGCCAGCCCTAAACCGATTATGGCAAGTACTAACGCCAGATACAGACCTTGTTGAAAGTAGTGGCTAATACCTTGTTTATCGTTTGAACCAGCAAACTGCGCTATGATACCCGTCAACGCCAATAATATGCCTTGCAATGCAAGCATTAACGGATTCCAAATACCCGTTGCAATAGAAAGTGCTGCCAAGTCTGTTGCACTTACTTGGCCTGCCATCACGGTATCTACAACCGTCATTAAAATAAGGGTTACCTGTGCCAAAAAAACAGGAATGGCTAACGAAATTAACCTTTTGGCTTCCCAACTACAAAAAGACATAAATTACACGACTAAATAAACAGACAGCCATTGTAATCTATTCATAGATCAATAAGAATCGCAGTTATCTATTTAATAAAGAAAAGAGAAAGCGATGTTCACTGGAATTGTGCAAACGCAAGCCGTTGTCGTTGATGCGACAAACCAAGGCGGTGTACTAAGGTTAGCTTTAAAAGTAGAGCAGCAATATGCTGAAAACTTGAATATCGGCGCGAGCATAGCCATTAATGGTTGTTGTTTAACGGTGGTGAAGTTTGCATCTACCACTGAAGGTGACTGTGTTATAAATTTTGATGTGATAGATGAAACATTAAAGTTAACCAACTTAGGTATGCTTGTTGTCAATGACACGGTGAATTTCGAACGTTCAGTGACTTTTGGGACTGAGTTGGGCGGGCATATCGTATCGGGCCACATTCATTGTATGGCCGAAATACTTTCAATTAACCACCATCAAGACAACTGTAAAATGCAATTAGCATTAGCAAAAGAGTGGCAAAAATACGTGCTGTATAAAGGATTTGTGAGTGTTAACGGGGCAAGCCTCACTGTAGGTGAAGTTGATGAGCAGGGCTTTTGGCTACACTTGATACCAGAAACACTTTCTATTACCAATCTAAATAACTACCGCGAAGGCGATAAGTTAAATATCGAAGTCGATCAGCAAACTTATACCATAATCAACACGGTCGAAAATTATCTCTCGCAAGCAGGACATATAAAACGAGCAAATTAAAAAATTTGCTCGTCGTCACTATCGACATGTAATTCAAGTTTGTTGTTTGCGTAATCGATATGCATATTCAAATGGATAGGGTTACAGCATGCTGCGCAATCTTCATAGTAATCTTGGTCACCTTCGCTTGCATCAAGTGCTACGTGAATGTGGTGGCCACAGTGCGGGCATGAAATTCGTTGTGTGTATTGGTCTTTCATCAGCTTTTACCTTAATCAGGCATGCCTGAGTTCGTTAAATTGCAATCTAAATTAAACCTAACTCATTAAAAATGAATCTAGATTTAATAAGATTGATATAACTCACTAACCGAATTGGTATAAGCGTAGCGCTACAACAAACGGCTAGCATCTTTATTAATACGCTTTATAAGCTAAATATAGCTGTGTTTAGGGGTTTGTGACATTCCTTTTACAGTGAATTCGCGCTTATTTCAGTAGCTGATCAATTTGTTGTTTTGCTTCAGTAAGATAGTGTCCTGCAAATATGTTGGCATTATTGAGCATAGGATATAGTTGATAGATAGCTCTACGTTGCTCATAACCTACCTGCAATGGGTAGATATCGTTATAGGCATCATAAAAGCTATCGGGGAGTGGTGCATAAAGCTCACTCATTGCTATATCGCATTCCCGATCACCATAATAACAAGCAGGGTCAAACACACTGGGCACATTATTATAAAAGCCCATATTTCGGCGCCAAAAATCTCCGTGTAATAACGAAGGCTCTACAACATGGCTATGTAGTGCGTCTTTTACAAAAGTGATGAAGGTGTCTTGATTGACAAGCTCAATGCCTTTTTCTTGTAATAACTGCAATTGCCAACCAATGCGTTCTTCAGCAAAAAAGACATCCCATTTTTTGTGCCAGCGATTTGGTTGTAGAGTAGGGCCAAGAAAATTATCGTTATCTAAGCCGAACATGGCTTGGGTATGCTTTTGGTGTAAATGGGCAAGGTGTTCCCCCATTTCATGCCAATTAGTATGGGGCTGTTTATCAAGTTCTAACCATTCAAGCACGATAAATGAAAACTCAATATTGCAACCTGTGGTGATGCAATCAGGGATCATAAATAGGCTTTCTTGTGTTAACAGCTCTAGATTAAAGGCTTCACACTCCAAGCGCTCCAGATCGCTTAAATGAGCGACTTTCACAAAGAAATGGTGTAAATCATCGCCAATTTGGAAGTATTTATCGTTATTGGGTGATTGTAATTGGCGCTTAAAGGTATGCTTAAAATCAAAATGCATCGCTTGGCTAATCTGTTCATTCACCGAATTCCACATAATTTTGTTCACCTTTTAACCATATAATTAAACTATGGCAAAAAGACGATGAATTAACAAACCCATAGCGTTAATATTGTTAAAGTTTATCGAAGTATTTATGAGGGGTCAGATGAATAAAAGTCTCATTACTAATTTAGTGGCGCTTGCCTTAGTATTAGTCGGATTTTTATTTGAACAAGCAATTGTGCTTTCTGTTGGTTTATTTGCGTTATCGGGCGCAGTAACTAACTGGCTTGCTATTCACATGCTATTCGAAAAAGTACCATTTTTATACGGCTCTGGGGTTATCACTCTAAAGTTTGCCTCTTTTAAAGTGGCTATTCGTAACCTGATAATGACCGAGTTCTTCGCCGAAGAGAAAATAGATCAGGTCATGGCGCTCGCTAAGCCAAATATTGATTTAGAGCCTGTGATCAGTGAAGTTAATTTAAGTCCGGCTTATGACTCTTTAATTGAGGTTATCGAAAACTCTCAATTTGGTGGCATGCTGTCGATGTTTGGTGGCCGTGATGCGCTCGAGCCAATGCGAGAGCCTTTTATTGAAAAAATGAAAGCGGCGGTGATTGATATTTCAAAGAGCGACGAATTTAAAACCATTCTTGATGAAAAGCTATTTGCCAACTCTCATCTTGGTGGCTCATTACACGGTACAGTTGAGCGTTTAGTTGATGAGCGTTTGAATGAGCTTACGCCAACGATGGTAAAAGATATTATTCAAACCATGATCAAAGAACATTTAGGTTGGTTAGTGATTTGGGGTGGGGTATTTGGCGGCCTATTTGGCCTGATAGCTGCGCTCGTTTAACGAAGAAGAAACTTGTAGCAGGCCTTTAAAGACCTGCTACAGTGAATTCATCATTATTTAGAACCAGCAATAACAATCACAGTGTCATCAGATACTTTAGCAATATCTTGAATACTTGTTTTAGTTGCTGTTTCAAAATTTAAGTATTTCGCAGAGTTATGAAAACCATAAGTGCTTGCAAACTTATCAGTCGTCATATCATTGCAAAGTAGTTTTTCTGTCATTACTCGTTTGCTTAAGCGTAGATCGCGCATTGTGCTTGATACGTTTAATGGTTTGTTAGAAGCAATGGCCATACAAGCTTGCGTGCCAGGCGAGTTATCTGCTGCGACAAATTGTGCTGCAGTTGCATCAGTTGCTGCTAATGAAGAACCTAAAATTAATGCTGTACCTAGTGCTGTAGTTAACGTATTCATCTTTCTCTCCAGTTGTTGTCCGTATTACGTTTAGTTTGTGCGACCTCGCTTTTATGGATACTTCACACTTCCTGTTTGCTGGGCACATTTAAAGTATTACGCTAAACAAGAACAATTGCTGTTAATGAAAATCGACAAGATGTAAGTAAGTATGTAGATGTGAACAAGTAAAACTAACCGCTTGATAAGTGCTATTTTAAAGTGTGAATTTTGACACAAATAGGCTGAATTTTTTTTCATTTATTTTTTTAAAACGTGTTTTGGCTCGTATTAAAGGCTTAATTTTTACGTAGCTGTTACATTTAAGTATTAACTCTAGCTTTTCTTAAAAAGGCTAATCAGAGTATAAGGAGCATGAGTGACCACAAAATTAGCAGGCTATTATCAACAAGCCTATGCATCTGAATCAAAACACTTTAATCAATGTTTTTATTGTGGTTGTGAAGCAACTGAGCGAGATTTTTGTCCGCCACTGCATATGCTGCAAAGCATTATAGATTTAGGCGAAGAGGCTGAATTTATATCAATTCCAGCATGTTATGAGTGCTTTGCATTACTGCATAACGAGCGAGTGCTGACGATTGATGGGCGAGTTACAAAGCTTAAAAAGAAACTTTCAACAAAGTATGCAAAAGCGCTGCGAATTTATCACATGTGGCATGAGAGTGAACTTCACGATATGAGTGATGAGTTTGTGCACAGTATTAAAGCCGGCATGAAGCTAGGTGCAGAGGCAGCAGAGCGAGTAGCATTTCAAGGTTATAGCTATGCAACTGAAGATGCCAGTGTCACTATTCGTGAGAAGCGTGCCGAATTTGATGTGCAAGGCAAAGTCTTTTATGACTTTAAAGACGCGCTTAATTACTGCATTAATGATTTACAAGTCGACAGAACAGAATTCTATAAGCTGGTGGTAGAAGATTACAATGGCGATTTTAACCGTGCATTGAGTCAATACCGCCATCGACACGAAAAAGTAACCGCAGCTAACGATGCAGATTCACTAATTAAAAGTTTTGCCAAGCAGCATAAGCAAAACTCTGATTTTGTAACTCGAACTGTGAAACATTTTATCAACAAAGATCCGAGCTTGACGACCGAAGGTGCGTTAGAGCAGCTATATAACAACTACATAAAGAAATAGTGCTCTGTGAGGCTGGTTGTTCGTCTTGAATATTGGTGACTGGCCTCGTTTACTCGCATTAGAATTAACAATTAGTTAAAGTAATTAAATAATAAAAAAGAGGAACGTAAGAATGCAAAAATTTGCACCATCCTTGTTGGTTATGGCGCTTGGTGTCGCGTTAGCGGGTTGCCAAGACAATGGCCCACAAGATCCAAAAGTCTCAATTAACAAAAACCCATACCCAAGCACCTATAAGCCACTTGCATCGCAAAGTACGTTAATCACCAACGCTACTGTATTAACAGGCACAGGTGAACGCTTAGATGATGCAGATGTTTTCTTTGTTGATGGCAAAGTACAACAAGTAGGTAAGGACCTATCTGTTCAAGCAGACAAAACTATTGATGCACAAGGTAAATGGGTAACACCAGGTATTATTGATGTGCACTCACATTTAGGTGCATACCCAACTCCTTCGGTGGCCTCTCACCAAGATGGTAACGAAATGACTAGCCCAGTGACTGCAGAAGTGTGGGTTGAGCATTCAGTATGGCCACAAGACCCTGGTTTTAACCGTGCTCGTGAAGGCGGCATTACGTCGTTACAGATTCTACCAGGTTCAGCAAACTTAATCGGTGGCCGCGGTGTTACGCTTAAAAACATTCCATCGCACACGATGCAAGGTATGAAATTCCCTGAAGCACCATATGGTTTAAAAATGGCATGTGGTGAAAACCCGAAACGTGTTTATGGCCGCAAAGGTGTTTTACCATCAACGCGTATGGGTAACATGGCGGGCTATCGCACAGCGTGGATTGAAGCGACTGAGTACAAACGCGAGTGGGATAAGTACGAAAGTGATTATGCCGCTGGTAAAAACCCTGCAGCACCTCACCGTGACATTAAGCTAGATACGCTAGCTGGTGTGCTAGAAGGTGACATTTTAATTCATAACCACTGTTATAAAGCAGAAGAAATGGCCATGATGATCGACCTTGGTAAAGAGTTCGGTTATCACTCAGGTACTTTCCATCACGGTGTTGAAGCATACAAAATTGCTGACTTACTAGCTGAAAACGGTAACTGTGCGGCACTTTGGCCAGATTGGTGGGGCTTTAAAATGGAAGCCTACGATATGGTTCAAGAGAACGTAGCAATTGTTGATGCAGTTAAAAATTCATGTGCTGTTGTTCACTCAGATTCAGATACAACTATTCAACGCCTAAACCAAGAAGCCGGTAAAGTAATGTACCGCGCGAATGATGTGGGTTACGACATCTCTGAGCAACACGCAATTAAGTGGATCACTTCAAACGCGGCTAAATCACTGGGTATTGATGATAAAACAGGGTCACTTGAAGCTGGTAAGCAAGCTGATGTGGTTATCTGGAACCAAAACCCATTCAGTGTTTATGCAAAAGCTGAACAAGTATTTATCGATGGTGCCAAAGTGTATGATCGCAACGATGATAAATACCAAGCACAAAGCGATTTCATGCTAGGTCAAAAATAGGAGTAACATTGATGACAAAATTAACTAAATCATTAAAGCTGTCACTTGTTGCTGCTGGCTTATTTTCTGCGACAGCAAGTGCTGCATCACTCGCGATTGTCAATGCGACACTACACACTTCAACAGAGCAAGGCGTACTTGAAGGCGCAAGCGTTGTTATTGAAGATGGCAAAATTGTTGCTATTAACCCTGCCTCTATCAACGCGGATACAACGATTGACGCCAAAGGCCAAATCGTAACTGCTGGCTTTATTGGCACAATGAACCAGTTAGGCTTAGTCGAAGTGGGTGCAGTTGATGGCTCACGTGATGGTGGTGACGACAAAGCGGGGATTGATTTTGATCCAAGCCTTGCATTTAATCCTCGCAGTAGCTTAATTCCTTATGCTCGCAAAGGCGGCATTACTCAGGATGTAATTGTACCAAGTGGTGGTGACAGTATCTTTGCGGGTCTTGCCTCTGTGGTTGACTTATCAGGTAGTTTTGAAAGTGTGAATAAAAAGCAAGTTGCACTTGTTGTTCACCTAGGCGAAAAGAGCAAAGGCTCACGTGCTATGTCGATGAAAACACTTATCGACAAGCTTGAAGGCGAAAAGTCAGCTAAAAAAGATGACAAAAAAGAGCCATCGACAGAGCAAAAAGTGCTAGCAGCTGTACTGGCTGGTGATATGCCGCTGATTGCGAGTGTTCAACGTGCATCAGACATTTATGAACTTGTTAAGTTGAAAGAAACTTATGGCCTTAATTTAGTAATTCATGGCGGTGATGATGCCGTTGTGGTTGCTGATACACTCGCTAAAGCTAACGTGCCTGTGATCATCAGCTCAATGGCAAACTTACCAGGCAGCTTTGACTCACTTCATGCAAACCTTGCTAATGCAGGTAAGCTTGAAAAAGCCGGTGTTAAAGTCATTATTGGTGTTGCGGGTGATTCAAGCCACAATGTATACCAATTACGCTTTGATGCAGGTAATGCTGTGTCTTACGGTATGAGCCAGCAAGGTGCACTAAGTGCCGTAACCAGCAATATTGCTGATGTTTTTGGCTTAAACTCGGGCACCATTGCAAAAGGTAAACGTGCAAACCTTGTAATGTGGTCTGACGATCCGTTTGATTTTAAAGCTCACGTGAGCAAAATGTGGATCAACGGTGAAGAAGTTTCAACCGAAGCGCGTCAAGACAAACTACGCGACCGTTATACAACTGACTCAACGATGCCTCGCGCTTATACTAAATAAGCGTTCAGCATATGAAAAAGGCCGCAAATTTGCGGCCTTTTTTTAATACATATTTTCAAACTAAAAGCTAAAAAATTAGATTGCTTAGTTTATAAAGGCTAAGGCCAAATATAAGCAGTATTACTGGCACAATCACAAGGTTAAGTAACAGCGAATTAGTGTAGCCTTTCATCACAGATTTTTGATTCACTAACCAAACAAGATAACAGGTCACAATTGGAAGTAATAAACCATTGGCAGCTTGCGCAAAGATAATAACCGCAACCGGATCAAGCCCAAGCGATGCGACCAGTGCACCGAAAACAAGGATAACAATAGCAACGAGTTTAAAGCGTGTATTACTCATTTGCGTTGACCAGCCCAGCATCCCACAAACAGCGTAAGCACCCGCAAGAGGGGCAGTTATTGCACTAGTAAGTCCGGCCGCACATAAACCGATAGCAAAGAAATAATGAGCCATACCCCCTAAAAGAGGCTCAAGTTGCACAGCCATATTTGCCGCTGATATTTTTCCAGCGTCGGTTCCATAAAATGCCACTGATGCTGTCGATAAAATGGCTAACGTAATTATGCCGCCTAAAGTAATCGAAATACTGGTATCAAGATTTGTTTCTTTGATGACTTTGTCGATGTTTTTTGAGCTATCGTGTTTTTCAGCAAGCACGCCTGAATGTAAAAATAGGTTATAGGGCACGATAGTTGTACCAATTAAGGCAAGCACGGTAGTGAGAGAATCCTCTGGTAAGCTGGGTATAAAGCCTTTTAGTACTTCCCCAAGTGGTGGAGCCGCCATCACTAGCGTTGAAATAAACACTAAGCTCATCAACACTACTAAAACAATTAACGCCCCCTCAATGACTTTATGTTTGCCAGTATACAAAAGCACTGCACTTAAAATTGCAATAAGGGGAGTCCAGAGTATTGGGCTTATTGACGGCATTATTTCTTGCAGTCCTAAACTGGCACCAGTCAGATTGCCTGCTTCATAGGCTGCACTGCCAATACCAATTGCACTTATTACTAATATAGCAGCCAGGGCTTTAAAAATTGGTGTTTGAATGGTGGTTCTAAGTGCAGACGCTAAATCAAGTCCTGTAGCCACACCAAGACGAGCAGCCATGGATTGCAACAAAATAGTCGCTACAACAGAGAACAATAAAGTCCAAATAAGAGCAAAGCCAAAATTAGCACCAGCAACACTGGCAGTGGTGATGGTACCTGGGCCGATAAAAGCAGCGGTGACAAGAAGTCCGGGTCCTAAACGCATGATAAAACCTTTTATTATTATTTTTAGTACATTAACGGATAGATAAAACAGCTATCGTTATATAAAACAGATCTTAAGACTATAGAGAGTCGAAGCAAGGGTAAAGTAAAAGAGGTGAGTCGCGTAAAGTTCGCGTGTTAACTAATACCAATCCACTCTGTAAATTTTATATAAAGTGGGTAGCAGTGGCACTGCATACATAGTTTTCAATAAATAGATAATCATTTAAAATCAGTAAGTTATTTTAATTTGTGGTTTGGTTGGTTTTTTGCAAGGGATAGGCATTCATGTTGTTATACAAAAGGAAATGAAAATGCCTGAACTTACTTTTTCAGCATACGCAGCTGTGTATGTTTATCTAATTATGCTGACTATTCAGTGGATAATTGCTTCTGTCACTAAAGCCAAACAACCCAATGCAGTGCCTGGTAAACTCGATAACTCATTAAGCCATGACAGCTTTGTTTTTCGTTCACATCGCACATTTATGAATACATTAGAAAATAGCCCGTTATTTTTAGGTACCGTATTTCTTGGGTTCTTTTTAAACTTGAACAGTAGTGCATTTGCACTGTGTATTTGGATGTATGTGATAGCCAGAATCATTCATATGCTGCTGTATTATGGTGTGGCTACTGAGAAGAACCCAAGCCCACGCAGCTATTTCTTTTTAATCGCTGCTTTGGCAAATAGTGTGATGCTAGTTATGATTGGTTTACGTTTGATTTAAACAGCATTGCTAACAATAAAAAAGGCATTGAACGAAAATTCATTCAATGCCTTTTTTAATAGTGAAAACCTAGCTACTCAACGCCGATAAAGCCACCGGTTTGATGTGACCACAGGGCAGCATAGATGCCACCTTGTGCGATTAATTGCTCATGAGAGCCTTGTTCAACCACGCCACCTTCATCAAGTACAATGAGCCTATCCATTTGCGCAATAGTTGATAAACGGTGTGCAATGGCAATTACAGTTTTGCCAGTCATTAAATCGTCTAGGCTAGTTTGAATCGCGGCTTCAACTTCAGAATCAAGCGCACTGGTTGCTTCATCCAATATAAGAATTGGCGCATCTTTTAGAAGGACTCGTGCAATAGCAATACGTTGACGTTGACCACCAGAAAGCTTCACACCGCGTTCACCAACTTGTGCGGCAAAGCCTTTATTGCCTTTGCTGTCTTCAAGGTCTTCGATGAACTCAATTGCTTCTGCTTGCTTTGCGGCCGCAAGCATTTCATCTTCAGTTGCATCGGGTCTACCATAAAGAATGTTATCTTTTACTGAGCGGTGTAACAGTGAGGTATCTTGCGTCACCATCGCAATGTGCTTACGTAAGCTTTCTTGGCTTACCTCAGCGATGTTTTGACCATCAATACGAATTGTGCCTGAATCAACATCATAAAAACGCAGTAATAAATTCACTAAGGTAGATTTACCCGCACCAGAGCGACCCACTAAACCTATTTTTTCACCCGGTTTGATATCTAGATTTAAACCATTGATAACAGGGCCGCGATGGGTTTCGTTGGCAGCTTTACCATAGTTAAATTGCACATTATCAAAGCATATCGACCCTTTATTAACCTCAAGGGTACTCGCGTTTTCTTTATCATCCACTTCAATCGGTGTTGATAGCGTTTTCATACCATCAGCAACAGTACCAATGTTTTCAAATAGACTACTGATCTCCCACATGATCCACTGTGCCATACCGTTTAATCTCAGTGATAAACTTACCGCAATGGCGATTGCACCAACACTGATGGCGCTAATTGACCATAGATACAAAGAGAGGGCTGCAATACTGAATACCAATAAATAATTTAGCGTGTTAATAGAGAAGTTTAGGCTAGTAACTAAGCGCATCTGCTTGTATACCGGCTGTAAAAACACATCCATGCTATCTTTTGCATATTGCTCTTCTCGCTGCGTGTACGAGAACAATTTGATAGTCGAAATGTTGGTGTAACTATCCACCACACGGCCGGTCATTTCTGAGCGTGCATCAGCTTGCGAGCTGGCTACTTTTTTTAGCTTAGGAACAAAATAAATTTGAATAGCGGCGTATAAAACCAGCCAAATCAATAATGGCAACATTAAACGCCAGTCAGATTCTGCGACCAAAAACACCATAGCACCAAAGTAGACCACGATATACATAAGTACATCGAGTAATTTCATCACAGATTCTCGAACAGCTAATGAGGTTTGCATCACTTTTGTCGCAATACGGCCAGCAAATTCGTTTTGATAAAAACTAACACTCTGACGAAGCAAATAACGGTGGGCTAACCAACGGATAGACATAGGGTAGTTACCAAGCAGTGCTTGATGTAACACCGCTGAGTGAAAGAACACGACAATAGGTAACACCACCAGCAACATAATTGCCATTTTTGTCAGTTCAGCCTGCTGTTCAACAAACAAGGTATCCGGGGTGTATTGACCAAGCCAATCGACCAGTTGCCCCATGTAACTAAATAGAGATACTTCTAAAATAGCGAGTGCTGCGGCACTTAACGACATCAGCAGCAATGAAAGCTCCATGCCACGGGTATAATGACGGCAAAAAGCAAATAAGCTATTAGGTGGTTGAGAAGGTTGTTCTTTAGGAAACGGATTAGTCATCCGCTCAAATAAACGATACATACACGACGCTTTTTAGATATCAAAGTGGCCTTACTATACCATTTGAGTGGTTTTTTAGCAGTTCATTTAATTTAAAAACTAAGATTAAAATCTATCAACTATTCAGTTATTTACATCTAGTCTGAGAAATGAAAATATAATAAGAAAAAGGAATTAATGATGAAAAAGTTGCTTTGTACGCTGTCCCTCATTTTCAGCTTACCGCTTTGTGCATACCAAACCGATACCCACATATTTAAGGGTAAAAAAACTGCCATCGAAAAACCTGTAACGGTGACATTACCGGATGGCTATCAAGACTCAAAAAAGTACAATGTTATCTATGTATTACACGGTTACAGTGGTAATCACAGCGATTGGACTAAGCTGACAAACATTGAAAAACTGGCAGACCAATATGATGTCATCATAGTTAACCCAGATGGTAACTTCGGTTCGTGGTATCTCGATTCTGATATCGACAAAAACTCGCAATACGAAACCTACATCGCAGACGATTTACTAAATTATATCGATTTCAAATATTCGACCAATCGGTCTAAAAGTGGCCGTGCAATCACAGGCTTATCAATGGGTGGCTTTGGTGCTTTGCACATTGCAATAAATCACCCAAACCTGTTTGCAGCAGTTTCAGGAATATCTGCTGGAGTTGATGTTAGGCCTTTTAGTGCAGAGTTTGACCTTGCAAAAGTACTAGGCAGTTACGCTGAAAACAAAGAAAAATGGGATAGCATTGCCATTATTAATAACCTTCATAAAATTGCTGCTGGCAATACGGCATGGAAAAAAGGCGCTGATACCTTACCGATTATGCTTGATATAGGCGTTGATGACTTTTTTATTGAGCAAAACCGAGCGCTACACCAGGCGATGTTAAACATGCGCATCCGCCATGATTATGTTGAACGTCCGGGCATTCATGACTGGCACTATTGGAATAAAGTGATTGCCTATCAATTTTTATTTTTAACCTCACATATGGCGCCATAAAAGATGTTTCAACGTATTCTTGTGTTAATTGCTATCGGCTTTTTTGGTTTTATTGGTTGGGTTATCTATCTTGCCAATACTGGGCAAAAGTCGGTGTTTTTCGAACTTGTTGCGGCAATTCCTTACGGTGATAAGTTGGGGCATTTTTGCTTATTTGGACTACTCACATTATTCATCAACCTTGCCTTTAAGTTTAAAACAATGAACGTTGCTGGGCGGCCTATTTATTTAGCTGTGCTGATTGTAAGTACATTTGTGATTTTAGAAGAGCTAAGCCAGTATTTTGTAGAATCTCGAACGCTAGATTTTGTTGATTTAATCGCTGATTTTGCGGGTATTGCCGTATTCAGTGCTTTTTCAGCTTGGCTTTGTAAAAAGTTATATCCAATTAAGGTCTAAACTTTCAGTGACTTGTTAGGTTTCGTCTATACTCAGTGTAGACCTAGCTTAAAAGTTGCGTATGAACATAGATACATCGGATTACTTGTCAGACATTATTGAGCTTCTACTCGATGCAGTATGCGTAGTTGATGCCAAAGGCACGTTACTTTTTACTAATCCAGCCTTTGAAACAATTTTCGGATACGCGCCAGAAGAAGCCATCAATAGAAACATGTTGGACTTTGTTTATCCAGAAGACAGAGCCAAAACCATCAATGCCATTAATCAAATAGTGGTTAATGATCAGCATCCACGATTTGAAAACCGCTGGGTTAGAAAAGATGGCAGAGTAGTGCATGTTTTGTGGTCTGTTTATTGGTCAAAAGAAAAGCAAGTTAGAGTAGCTATTGCTTATGACATTACAGAGCAAAAAAAGCTCGAACAAAAACTGATTTATATGGCAGGGCATGACCCTCTGACCGATCTTCCCAACCGCAGTTTCTTAACCACCCAGCTCGAGGAATCATTGTCAATTGCGAACACCATTTCAACCGTGATTGCAGTACTGTTTATCGATATTGATGGCTTTAAGCAAGTTAATGATATTCATGGTCATGGCGCTGGCGACAAACTCTTAAAAACCATTGCCATGCGTATTCGTCATGTTCTCAAAAATGAAGACAGTGTAGGGCGCTTAGGGGGCGATGAGTTTGTAGTGATCCTCAATAGCATTAAACATAAAAGAGACGTCATCGAAATGGTTGATGAATTAATAACCGAGATTTGCCAACCCTTAATTTATAACGATGCAGAGCTTATTTACTCGCCAAGTATCGGTGCCGTACTATTCCCTGAGCATTATGGTGACGCAGAATATCTCATTCAGTGTGCTGATAAAGCCATGTACAAAGCAAAGTATGAAGGGGGTAATCGCATGGTGTTTTATAATGATGGAATAAAGTTACCCGGCGCTAAAAACACAGGGTAACTTTGGAGTGAATGCAGTGTTATTTACAATAAGTACTTAGCACGCAGGATTTGAATGTCTTCATCGCTTACGTCTAATTCGGCTTGAATGTAATTAAGTACGCTTCCGTGTTGCTGCTCCATGCTCTCAATTGCAGATTCAAGTAAAGGCTGAGTAACCCCTTTAAGTGGCATCGCTACTTCTTTTGGTAGGCTGGCAAAAAACTGCATCATAGCTGCATATTTTGGGTCCATTTTGCCAGTGTCCTTAGCAAGCATATTTTCAAAATCGAGGTAGTCGTTTGATGCAAGATAGTCATTCATAATTGTCTGTTGATCAACGCCTAGCACAGTTAAAATCAATGCAGCACTGATACCTGTACGGTCTTTTCCTGCCGTACAATGGAACAATAAACCGCCATCTTTATTTACTAAGCGGTCGAACATCTGTGTGTAGTTTTGCTTTTGGTCTTCTACAATTCGCGGGTACATTTGTACCATCACATTTTCGAGCTTTTCACGGCTTAGGTTAGGGTCACGAAGCACTTTGCCGATTTGTCCCATATCAAAGTCCATTTCGTAGTCACGGTCGATGATTTCAACCTTATCAGCAGCCCACACTGTGACTTCTGAATCTCGCTCTGAATTAGCACGAAAATCAACAAGGGTATCGATATTTAAGCTATTGATAAGCGCATAGTCGTCGTTTGTTAGATTCGCTAAAACCCCAGAACGGTAAATTTTGCCCCATTTTACAGTGCGGCCATCTTGGGTTTTGTAGCCGCCTAAGTCGCGGAAGTTACGGCCACCTTCAAGTGGAATTAGTCGCGTTGTGGTCATAGTTACTTCACCATTTTCTGGTTTTACAAAAAAGTAATAACGCTGATGCTTATCACTTGGTGACCAATTAAATACATTGGTAGTAATATCATCAGCAATGAGTGTTGCATTCGTTAAATCTGGTGTTGTTGATACCAGAACATCAACAGCTGCAGAGACATCTTGCTGCCAGCTAATTTGGTAGTTTTCATTATTAAAATTAGTTTGTGCGGATTCAATAGCGACTTTAGGCGCAGTTGCTGTGCAAGCTGCAAGTGTTGATGAGACTAAAGCAGCAATGGCAATTTTTTTAAATATTGTTTTCATGGTTATTCCTTGGCTATTAGTCAGCTCAGAGCGATTAAACTCTGAGCTGAAAATTCAAAAGTAGGTTAGAAGTTGATGCGAACACCCGCCATATAACGGCGGCCGTAGCGTTCAATTTGGTTAGGGGTGGCTTCTGTGCCGATGTAACGCACGTCAATTTCATCGGTAAGGTTGTTGATGTTGGCGTAAAAACTCACATCTGAACCATACACAGGCTCTGCTAATGTGTAACTCAGTGAAAGGTCTAAACGGGTCTGTGCAGCCCAATATTCACCCATGCTGTCGTTTTCTGTGGTTGATAACCAATCATCACGATACTGATAATTTAAACGCGCGGAGAATAGGTCGTTTTCATAGTAAACAGAGCTGTTGAAAATCATGTCTGATGTGCCTGGTAAACTAAAGCTGCTACCTGAAAGCGTGGTAAATTCACTGTCTAAGAGGGTTAGGTTGGCAGAGAAACCAAAGCCATCCCAACTTTCAGAGATAAAATCGCTGGCTTGGCCAATAAAGTTAAGCTCGATACCTTGGAAGTGACCTTCGTCACCATTGATAAACCCTGTGTACTTCCATTGTTCACCGGCAAACTCACTGATGTAGTTACCTGCATCTACATAGGTCGTATCCGCATAAATGACATCATCAATGTGCCGGTAGAAAGCGCCTACTGCAACAAGGCTTGCATCGCCTGCATACCACTCTAATGACATATCAGCGCCGTATGAAGACTCTGCCTCTAAGAACGGATTACCCCCTGAGATGGTTTGCTCTGTGGTATCAATCGATGCTGATGCGCGCCATTCATTGTAAGTAGGGCGGCTCATACCCGTTGAAAGTGCGGCTCTGAATTTAACTTGATCAGATAAATCAATATTTAAATTCACACTCGGCAATACTTCAGTGAAGGTATCAGAATGTTCTCCTTCTGGACCACTGCTGGTGTAGTCAGTACTTTCGATACGTACACCACTGACTAAAGAACCCCATTTGAATTGGTTGGTCACCATGGCATAGGCTGTAGTGATGTTTTCATCAATATTGATTTTGCTGGCGTTATCTGGGGTGACCGTAAGACCACCTGATGCGCTTTCTAAATCTGCTCTAAGCTGTTTATTGTCGAAGTAAGTGCCGTTAATGCTGTTTGTGAAATCTGTATGCCACGCTTGATCAGTTACATAGTCACTTGGATTGATCCCATATAGTGATCCCATGCCACCATTTGTGCCATAGCCCTGTGCTTCACGCTGGTCATGGCCTAGCCCCATTTTAAAGGTGTTGTTAAGCCCTGCGAAAGCAAAGTCAGTTTCTGCGTCTAGCTTAAATTGCAGGCTATCAATCGATAACGCACTGCCGTAAACCAGCAGCATTTCGTAGCCATAGTCTATATCGTTAAGTGAAGTGCCTGGTGCAAGTGTGACAAGAGGGTCGTTAATATCTGATACATCATAGCTTGCGACCGCAGCGCCATATAAACTGTAAGGCAGGGGTAAAAACACATCGTTTTCGGTTTTTGTGAAGTTTGTACGCGCTTCTAAAAACCAATCACCTAACTGGAGATCAGCGCCGAGTGTGTTGGTCCATGTTGAGTTTTCATATAAACCATACTCTAAAGAGCGGCTTACCATGGCAAGACCTGTGCCTGTTTCACCGGCAGCTAGATTGCTGCCCGCAGCTTCTGCACCGCCTGCAAAATCAAACACATACTGGTTGCGCTCTTCATGATCTTGGAATTTGCTGTACAGCGTACTAAAGAAAAAACGGTTCATTGAATCGCTCGGACGATATTCAAATCGGCCACCATAGGCTTCGTCTTCACGTTTTACTTTATAGCTACGCATATCAAGTTCGTTAACTAGAAGCTCTGAATCCACTTGTTCTAAGTCGAATTCGCGGTTATCCGTGATTTGTTCACGGCTGTTTTGTGATGCGAATAAACTAATACCTACATTTTCGCCTGACCATGACGTTCGCACTGAAAACTTACTAATATCACCATCGCCTAATGCTTGATTACCTAAACCTACATCAGTGGCTAGTGAGAAACCCTCGACATCAAACGGGTTAAAAGTTTCGATATTAATAAAACCAGCAATCGATTCGCCTGGCATATCAGGCATAATTGCTTTATTGGCAGATAAACGACTAGTAATAACAGACGGGAAGCTGTCAAAACGCGGAATACGGCCATTTTCAGCGCCAGGAATGGTCATGCCATCTATGGCAATTGTGGTGTAACGAAATGGTGCACCGCGAAAGTTTATATAGCGGGCTTGGCCTTGATCGCGTTCGATAGCAAGGCCCGGAACGCGACCTAATGAATCTGCTAAGTTTTGGTCAGGAAAGCGGCCAATGGTATCAGCAGCGACAATATCAACAAAGTTAGAGGCAGATTGCTTTGCCATGATAGCTGCTTTTTGGCTGTCTTTTATAGGGGATGCAACAGCAACGACTTCTTCTATTTCGTTATAGTCGTTTGTCTGTGCTGCATAGCTATACGACGATGAACAGGCAAGTACTACGCAAGCCGCTAATCGATTTCGAGCAAATGGTGTCACTTGAATACTCCGGGTTATTTTGGATGTTTTAAAAAGTTGGGCAAAGAATGGAATAGAAATATTGCAGTTTGGTTAAACTGGCATCGTTATAAAAAACAGGGATATCTTTTAAATTTTAGTGTTTATTAAACAATGAGTTGGTAAATTTTAGAGATGTCTTTTTAGTTAATTTACTTAACCAAATAAGGGGACATGAAAGGTTAAATTTGATGTTTTTATGACAAATAAACTAACCCAATCGTTTTTCATAAGTTTGTAATACAAATGCTATAAATTAGTCATTTAAAAGACACTTTTAACAATAAAAAATGCCACGTAATTTTGTTTTCACTATTTTAAGACTGCTTATTGCCACACTGGTTTTACTGCCTGCCATGGTGTTTTTAAGCCAGCAAACAATTGAGCCTTTGGTTTTAAAAGAGCAATACAGTTACAGCTGCAAAGTAAAAAATACGAGCGGTAAAAAGCATTTTCATATTTATATGCCGACTAATTGGCAGGTTGAAGAGTTTGCGCAGACCTTATGCGATACGTTGCTCGCTAAGCAGAGTTTTGAAACTGTCACTGTGTCTTGGCAACCCAGAGAAATGCTAAGTACAGAACAATTACTCAGTGACAATTATGCGCTTTTTCTAAATCGTGATTATGCCTTAAGTGGTCTACTGCCAAATTGGGATGATTTTTATACAGTAATATTAAGCTTGCCAAGTTATCAGATTTCATGGTTTTCACATCAAGACAATATGCAGCTTTCTGCAAATTCATTAAAGAATAAACGAATAGGTTTACTCGAAGACAAGCGCAGTGAGTCTGGTTATTTAGCCCCTATGAGTGAATTAAAACAGTTTGGTCATGGGCTTGATAATGCACAATTGGTTTTTTACCCAAATAGAGAAAGTTTGGTTAATGACTTCTTGGCAGAAAAACTCGATATTATTCCGAGTGTCGGTCACCATGGGCAATTAAAGCGTTGGCCAGCTTCAAAAACACAGCCTTTACAGCATGTTTCATCAACCTTATCTTGGTACCTTAATGATCAATATGCTGATTTAGCGCCGTCGCTTGTAACCTATTTACAGCAATATCAGTCAAGGTTGTTAAAGGTTCATACCACGCATCCTTATAGTCTCGATAAGGGGCTAAGATGAATTACTTAAAAGCCCTTGTATTATTTTTACTTATTTTTGTTGGGCTGATTTATTTATCTGGCCAAAATGCTAAGCAGCAACTAATGATGACACTTGCAGAGCAGCTTCCTCAGGTTGTTAACCCTTCACTCAATAATGCCATAGATGAAAGCCAAGAACTTTCGCGCATGAGCCACTCACTAGTAGATGATTTACATGACATTACTTTTGTATCAAAGCTACCGGTTGACTTAGTGGCCTCTTTGACTGTAGCTGAGTTAAACCTAAGTAAAACAAAGCTTTCAGGAAGTAACACACTTAACTGGCAATTTGGTAATCACACTCTCTATGCAAGCATTGATAGCTCGGTTAACTTTAACTACTGGCTGGTGGCATTTTGGGCAGGTGCATTTACTGCACTAGGTCTACTTATTGATTATTTGTTCACGCTTATTTTTAAGTTTCAACCTTTCAGGCAAAAAGTATCTATACCTGATGCAGTAAACTCTGGGAAAGATAAGTTAAGCACAGCTATTGAAGAGTTACGCTGGTTTGATGGTTTAAAGCAACAGGGTTTAATAAAGGGTTTAACGGCACAGCAAGAATTACAATTGGCATCGATTAAAGAGCAGCAACAATGTTGGTTTAGCATAGCCCTAAAGCAAGGTTTAAACATTGAACAAGCATTAAAAGCAGCAGAGGCTGATGATGCGTTATGCTTTGACTTAGCAAATCAGCAAGTAATTATTCATGGTGTGCCCATCCGGCTTTCAAAGACACCTTTACTTTATTATTTTTGGTATGCAAAAAGAAAGTTTGAAGCCGAGCCTGCTTATTTAAATCCGCCGCAGGGTAAGCCTGATCATAAAAATGGCCAGCAGCTAGCCAAATTAATGCAGCAGTATGGTGGTCACCAAAAAGCGATACGTGATCTTGATGAAGGCTTAAAAGGCAAAACCTTAGATCAAAACCGCAATAAAATTAAAACTGAGCTGCAACGCGTGCTTGAAGGATTGGCATGTGATTATCTTTTTGATAGTGAAAGGGACGAGCGAACTGCTCGCTATCGTTATAGCTTGAAGTTACCAGCGTCTAAATTAAAGCTTGGCCCGTAGTTTTAACCTAGTAATTTGTTTTCTAACTCATAACTATTGCGCGAAATGAAATATTAGTTAGCCTTTAATGATTCATTGAAGGAGTGAAACTATGTTTAAGCGTAAAAAAATAACAACAACGGGTGCTTTGTTTAGCTCATCGCTGTTATTGATCTCGGCAGCTCATGCCACAACACCTCAATATAAAGATCAACAAGCTTTGCATGATATTGCAAATGCCGTTTCTAAAGCACGTATAGAGCAAGATATTCAAACGCTGGTTGATTTTGGCACTCGCCATACTCTATCTGAGACGAAATCAAATAAACGTGGTATTGGTGCTGCAAGACGTTGGATCAAGTCTGAGTTTGAGGCGATTTCTAAAGCCTGCGGTAATTGCCTAGAAATCATCGAAGTAAAAGACACTATATCCGGTGAAAAGCGTATTCCAAACCCGGTTGAAGTGGTCAATATTGTGGCTATTCAGCGCGGTCAAGTTGATGCGAACCGAATGGTTATGATGTCGGGTGATATTGACTCGAGAGTGTCTGATGTAATGGACTATACCTCAGATGCGCCAGGGGCTAACGATAATGCATCTGGTGTGGCTGGCGTGCTGGAATCGGCGCGTGTTTTATCAAAGTATAAATTTAATGGCTCAATTGTTTATGCAGCTTTATCTGGTGAAGAGCAAGGCTTGTTTGGCGGTAAAATTTTAGCTAAATATGCACAAGAGCATAATTGGCGTGTTCATGGTGTTTTAAACAACGACATGATTGGTAATTCAACTGGCATTAATGGGGTAACAGATAACACAACTGCACGTATCTTCTCTGAAGGCACTCGCGTTATAGAAACCAAAGAGCAAGCCAATAAACGCCGTTTTACCGGTGGTGAAGTTGACTCTGCAAGTCGTAACCTTGCGCGTTACATAGATACAATCGCAGATCGCTACATTGAAAATCTGGATACCATGTTGGTATATCGACTCGATCGTTTTGGTCGAGGAGGGCATCACCGTCCATTTAACGATGTTGGCTTTGCCGCTGTGCGTATAATGGAAACCAACGAAAATTATAATCAACAGCATCAAGACTTGCGTACTGAAGATGGTATTACCTACGGTGATACTATTGACCATGTTGATTTTGCCTATGCGGCGAAATTAACGTCACTTAATGCAGTGACGATGGCTTCAATGGTGTGGGCTCCAGCGCCGCCAACGGGTGTTAGTATTTCAGGTGCTGTAAAGCCAAGTACAACATTAGCGTGGCATAAAAGTGATGATCCAACGGTGGTCAGTTATAAAATTTATTGGCGTTACACCAGTGAGCCACAATGGCAATTTAGCCGCGATGTTGGCAACGTCACCGAAGCAACACTGAAAAATGTTGTTATCGATAACTACTATTTTGGTGTTGCCGCTGTAAACAAAGACGGTATTGAATCACCGGTTGTTTTTCCTGGTGATGTTGGCGCGTTTGAATGGCCAGACAAATCAACTAAATAGGAATCGTTAAGTCATAGCGGACACCACCCAGTTCGCTATGAACAGCTGTAATATGCCAGTTATGGGCTTCGACAATTTGTTTTACTATCGCAAGCCCAATGCCTGAGCCTGACTGTTTAACCGTTTTTAAGTCTGGTACTCTATAAAGATGGTCAAAAATCTTTGCTAAACTTTCATCGCTGACACCAGGGGCTGAATCTTCATAGCAGATTAAAAGCTGTGTTTGGTTTTGGCTAATCGTCAAATTAATCTTACCAGGGTGATTTGTGTACTTAAGTGAATTACTGATTAAGTTTGCAAATAACTGTGAAAGCCGTGTTGCATCGCACTCAAAGTTTAATTCATCAGCAACATTTTGTGAGAATCTCACTTCAAATTTATCAAGCTGGATCAGCATATCTGCGTGTAAGCTTTGGAAATACTCAGCTGCATTAATTGTTGTTACGTTGAGCTGAAAGCTACTTTGCTCTAAAAGTGAAATTTTATTTAAATCAGTTACTAAAGTTGCCATGTCGGTGATTTTTTGGTTGAGTTTTTCGTATGTAAGCTCATTAAATTGAGTTAAGCCTGCTTGGAGCGTTTCAAGGTGTAAGCGTAACCCGGTTAATGGACCACTTAACTCGTGAGCAACTTGTGATAATAACTTACTACGTTGACTGATTTGTTTATCTAGATAATTTCGGCGCTGTTCAATAAGCTGTTTTCTTTGTCTTACTCGTAATAAAGCAATGCCCATTACAGCTAAAAGAAGGCTAAATAATAAAATGCTGTATAAGATAGTTTGGCGCTGTGAAGCAATTGCTTGGCTTTTTTCATTGTCTTGGAGCTTTAAATCTTGAATGGCCAAATCGCGGTCGCGCATCGCAATGGAGTTTTGCAGCTCCGCTAAACGTTGATTGTAGTTGTTGCGGGCAAAGCCTTTTTCAAGCTCTGTAATAGTCCGTTGGTACGAAAATGCCTGTTTGTAATCAGCTTGTTGTACTGCCACAGTGATCAAATGTTCTAGGGCTGTGATTTGCTTTTGCAGCTTATTTTTTTGGTTGCTTAACTTGTAGGCTTGCTCAGCAAAATGTTTAGCTTGTTCGTGCTCAGTAGAGCCAATGTATAGCTTTGCTAATGTGAGTAATACATCAATATATAAGTGATCGTCTTGCTTGAGTTCAGTGATCACTTGTTTTTCAATGGTTAATGCCTGAGTTGCTTTATCGACTTCGAGCAAATTTATCGCAATATTATGGTTTGCCCAGGCAGTATTTCGTGTGCTGTTATAACTTGCGAACACCTGTTGAGCCTCTTGTGCGTATTCAAGTGCTGCATTGTAGTTTTTTAGCCTATATTCGCATTGGGATAGTTTAACTAAACTATGTCCGATATCAGAAAGTGAACCCGTTTGCCTATCAAAACTAAGGGCTATAATAAATTCGCTCTTTGCTTTTTCGTATTGTTCTAAATCTAAATAACTTTGGGCAATTGAATAACTTATGCCTGCTTGTAATGAGATGGACGGTGACATCTGCTGAATAACTTCACGGCGTTTTAGCTTATATTCTAGAGCAAGCGTAAACCGGTCTAACTGCTCAAGATTACGCGAATAACCATGGTAGAGCATTTCTTTTTGTTTTAAAGTTAATTCACGATTTTTGTCGTGTATATAAACCTCAAGCAAGTTCAAGGCTGCTTGATACTCGCCTGCATTATGATAAGCACTGACAAGGCTCGCCACGGCATCAATTTCATAATCGATAAGTTGTAAACGCTGAAACAGGGCGACATTTTGTTGCGATAAATTGATTGCAGATACTAAGTCACCTTCTCTGTAGGCGAGGCGGGCTTTTGCAAGATATAACTCGCTGTAAATGGGGGCGTCGCTTTTGTATTTAGGGCTTGCTTCAAGTTCATCAATGATAGTTTGCGCTTGTTGAAATTGGCCGAGGTGTATGTGAACGTGAATTAATCTAACGTTAAAACTGACTTGTTCTGCAAGGCTGGCGGACTCAATAAGCTTTTTATCGATGGCTTTTAAATAGTCATATCGTTTTTGGTAGTCACTGATTGTTCTGGCTTCATCAATGTTGTGTTGCAGTGTTGATGCAAAAGCACTGTTCATTGATAAGGCAAAGTACAGAATTACAGAGGCTTTAAGTTTCATAGTGGGGTTTATTATTATTTTTATTCCTAACTAGTCTAGCATGTCATTCTTTTAAGTGGGAATGATTTGCTTTTATAGCTAAAAAGAATTGCATTATGCAACTATGCCTCTTGCATCTTGCAAATACTCAGCCCAATTGTTCATAACGTCTTGTTTTAGAATGAGTTGTATTTTGGAATGGTTACTGCTTTGAGTAATAACACATCCACAGGAGAGTGTAATTATGAAAAGTAACATACCCGCTTACCTAATAACCGCACTTGCAACTGGCTTCGTAAGTGCAGCACCATTTGAACAGTGCCCAAGTAAGGCATTTTTAATTCAAGGTTCGCCTGCGCAAATGTATGGCGTTGACCTGGTATCAGCCAAAACCACCGTGCTTGCAGCGTCAATGGATTTTTCAACAGAAACGAATAACGACAGCGTTAATGCGGTTGGCTTTAATTATCAAGACCAATATATGTATGGCTTTAGTAAACAAGCACCAAAAAGTGTTGTGCGTATTGGTGACGATTATGTTTTACAACGTTTGACTGTAAATGGCCTGCCAGATACCAATTTTTATGTAGGTGATATTCATGTAAATAGTGAAACTAATCAGGCGATTTACTATTTATACCACCCTAAATTTGGTTTATATGGCATTGATTTAACTGAAGAGGCCGACGAGTATCAGGCACAATTAGTTGCAGGCTCAGCGAACTGGAATTTAGCTATTTATGATTTTGCTTTTCATCCACACAGCAATCTTTTGTATGCGGTTGAGTCAAACGGCGACCTCTATGAAATAAATTTAGATAACCAGACACCCACTTTTGTCGCTAACCTCGACATAGCAGGTGATACCGGTGCTAATGGTGCAGGCTATTTTGATGTACAAGGCCAGTTTTATTTTAGTAATAACCGCAGCGGTAAAATCCATAAAGTAGATTTGAGCACCAGCCCTGTAATGGGTTATACGCCTACTGCTTCAGTGTTTACCTTAGGGCCAACATCGAATCAAAATGATGGTGCACGCTGTGCTATTGCTGAAGTAAAAGTAACTGATAACTCTATCGACTTTGGTGATGCACCCATGCCATATAAAACAGCACTTGCTCATAGTGGTGCCCGCCATTTGTTTGACCCTAATGAAGACCAATCAAATTTAGTTTATTTAGGAGCCGTTGTTGATGGCGAAAATATTAACACACCTGCTGATTTACAGGCTTCACCGGTCGATAGTTCAGATGATGGTGTGAGATTTGTTACTGATTTTGTTGCAGGCTCTACCAGCCAGGTAATAGTGACCGCACCTAATGATAATGGGTATTTATATGCTTGGTTCGATTGGGATCAAAATTTCCAGTTTGATCCAGATGAAATCACAGTGAGCAAGTATCGCTTAAATCAAGGTGATAACAGTGTGCTGGTTGATGTACCGAGTGATGCTGTGATGGGAGCAACATGGGCACGTTTTCGTGTCACAGATGGCAGCGAAGCTAACCCAATTACCGCAAGTGGTGGGGTAACAGGCGGCGAAGTGGAGGACTATCCGGTAACCACTTATGGCAGTTTGGTATACCCAAGTGAGAATGGTTGGGTAACCCTTGCCTATGAAGATCAATGGCCTTTCGCTGGTGACTATGACTTTAACGATTTAGTTGTAAATTATCGTACTACATTGATTGATAAAGAAGGCCAGGCCATGGGCTACAAGATTGAAGGGGAATTAGTTGGCATTGGTGCTGATTTTCATAATGGCTTTGCAGTACGCTTGTACCAAACGATAGCCGATGGTGCTGATAAGCGAATATTAAGAAATCAGATTGATACAAGTTCAATTAATTTAACTATAGATGGCGAAACACAATCACATTCTATTTTAGAGCAAGGGGTTGAGGATGCTATTTTTATTATCATGCCAGATACATGGGATTTTACAGATAAGCAATCAAGCTGTAGTTACTTTAGAACTGAAACAGGCTGTGATACCAACAGCAAAGTTTCGTTTAGTTTAACTGTTTCACTTCAAAGTGGAGTAACAACAATAGAAGCCCCTAAATATACTTTAGATCCATTTATTTTTGCGGCTCAAGATCACTACCATGGTGAGTTTTTAGTTGGACAAAACCCACGCGGTTGGGAAGTTCATATTAAGAATCAACAACCAACCGAAAAATTCAATGCACAATTATTTTCAATCAATGGCTCTGATGATGCGAGTAATAGTGCTCAAAGTTATTATTTCCAAACAGAAACAGGCCTACCTTGGGCAATGGAGATTGGTAGCGCATGGGCGCACCCAAAAGAGAGTGTTGATATAACACATGCGTATGGTGACTTTAGAGCATTTGCTGAATCAGCAGGACGAGATAAGCCTCTTTGGTTTAATAATGCAAAACTTGCAAATGTTATTTTACGAGGAGAATAATCATGAAACATTATACTTTAGTAATCATTAGCTTAATGTTATCGGCGTGTGGTGGCGGTGGAGAAGGTAGTACTTCAACCAAGGCGGAAAGTACAACGGTTACTCAGACACCCACCACAAGTACTCCGCCACCAGAAACAACACCTCCAGAGACGAGTACAGATCCTGTGACAATGGTCGACTTAACAATTGCTCCTGAATTTGATTTAAGTAGCAAAATTGAGCTGAGTGTAGATGTAGATTTGAATATGGGTGATAGCAGAGCCTACTTAAATATCTGCTTAAAAGATGATGATAATAAAGCAGATTACAACCAATGCTTATTGCGCGCACCTTTAAAGCAAAGCAAGTTAACCTCGACTGTGATGCTTGCAAATAGTGCATTAGAGCTGGTGGCAGAAGTTTGGTTTTATGATTCTCAAAATGAGCCACTTCGTTTTCATTGGCAGCATGAAGAAGGGCAATCAGCAGTGTTCACTATTCGTTAAACATGACTGATCGATTTTATGATTTATTCAGTTTAATTTTAATAGAGTTAATATTTTCAACAGCTTGAAAGAGGATTTTGTTATGCAATATGTTCAACAGATACTGCAATCAGTAAAAGAGTCTAATTCAAATGAGCCTGAGTTTTATCAAGCTGTTGAAGAAGTACTTTCATCAATTAGTCAGCTAATTGAAGGTAATAGCGTTTATCAACAGCAAGCAATTCTTGAGCGATTAGTAGAACCTGAAAGACAAATCATTTTTAGAGTACCCTGGCTTGATGACAATGGTTTAGTGCAAGTTAACCGTGGTTTTAGAATTGAATTTAGCTCAACATTAGGCCCTTATAAGGGGGGCTTGAGGTTCCATCCGAGTGTTAATCAAAGTGTGGTTAAGTTTTTAGGCTTTGAGCAAATTTTAAAGAATGCACTTACCGGCTTGCCATTGGGAGGCGCTAAAGGCGGTGCTGACTTTAATCCCAAAGGAAAAAGTGACAATGAAATCATGCGTTTTTGTCAGTCATATATGACTGAACTTTATCGTCACATAGGTGCTAACACAGATGTACCTGCAGGAGATATTGGCGTTGGGGCGAGAGAAATTGGTTATTTATTTGGTCAATACAAACGGATCACTAATCAATTTCAGGGGGTACTAACTGGTAAGCCTGAGATTATGGGAGGGTCTTCACTGAGAACTGAAGCTACTGGCTATGGTGTTGCGTATTTTTTGAATGCTATGTTAGACGCTAAAAGTGATTCATTGAGGGGTAAGCGATGCTTAGTTTCTGGTGCTGGAAATGTAGCATTGTATTTGATGGAAAAGCTTGACCAATACGATGCTGTTATTCTTAGCTGTAGTGATTCAAAAGGAACCTTATATTGTAAAGACGGACTTGATGTAGCTCTTGTTAAACACTTAAAAAATGAGCGTGGCGCTGAGCTTAGGGATTATTTGAATGAGCATAAAAATGCCGAGTTTACACCCGTAAACCAATACCCTAGCGATGGACACCAAGTATGGCGATATGAAGCAGATATTGCTCTTCCTTGTGCGACACAAAATGAAATTACTAAAAAAGATGCAGAATCATTGGTTGAAAATGGCTGCTCTGTTGTATGTGAAGGCGCAAATATGCCAACCACAGCTGATGCGCTAAAAGTATTTAAAGAGCACAATGTCTTTTTAGGGCCAAGCAAGGCTGCAAATGCAGGTGGTGTTGCAACGAGCCAATTTGAAATGGCTCAAAACTCAAGCATGCAAAAGTGGCGCCCTGAACAAGTTGATGAAAAACTTCAACAAGTTATGAAATCTATTTTTGAAACTATTTCAACGACAGCTAAGAAGTACTCGAATGAACATGGCTTGGTGCTTGGTGCGAATATAGCAGGTTTCGAACGAGTTGCGGATGCAATGTTAAAGCAAGGAGTTGTGTAACTTTTCGGAATTAAAGTTAAATAGACATCCATTTTTTAAAAAAGACACCCACTTTTAATATGTAAAAAGTAAATAGTCACAGCTTTTGGTTGAGCTAATTTTGTATTTAAATGATGTTTAGTTCTTTTACATTATCCAGATTTAAGAGTTGGTAATTTAGTTTTAGATAAAGTTATTTTCAGAAGATAGACATTTTCTATTTATAAAAAATAGAGTAAAAAGTAGTTCAAGTGCTCTAAATTCAACAAAATAAAGCTTGGCTATTAGTTATTGAGCTTCTTCTCTTTCGTTTCATGCGATTTGAATAAGTAGTTATAGCTTGCTCTTTACCCGCTGTATTTTTAAACGAGCGGGTAAAGGAAGTGGTGAGTGTGAGCCAGTTTTCAGTACAGATGTTTAATCTTTCAAGTATTGGTAACGAATTTTCCGAAATTTTGCCTGGCTTATTTTCTCGTATTGAGCGCCCAGTACAATCTACAAGTTTTAGGTATGTTTCAAGCTCAAATGGCAGTCCCTTAGGCATGTGTTTGCGTGGTTTATCGGCGAAGCGCATTAGTGATTTTGGTTGTTTATTATTTTGTGCTGCATTAATTCTAGATTTAATACTGGTGTAGTCAGAATCTTCGGGTAAATCAGCCACTTTTGCTCTTACAGGGTTTAGGTCAACATACGCAAGGCAAGCGGCAAGTGCAGCTTCATCAAGTAAAGCTTGT